>SKWP01000079.1 GCA_007128865.1 Paracoccaceae bacterium | reverse complement strand
GTCCACATGCGCGAAATCGGGCATCCGATCCTGGGCGATCCGTTCTATGCCCGGGGTGCCGCCCGCGACCATCCGCGGCTGATGCTGCACTCGGAAGTGCTGAAACTGCGCCACCCCGACGGCGGCCGGGGCATGAGCTTTCGCGCTCCGCCGCCGTTCTGAGTAACCGCGCCGGTATCCGCACTTGACGCCGGGCGCGCCACGGGCAAGGTGCCGGAATGGCTCGCGGGATACTTCAGATCGACCTTGCAGCGCTGGTGGCAAACTGGCGGGCGCTGGACCGGCTTTCGGGGCCGGGCACGGAAACGGCGGCAACCGTCAAGGCCGACGGCTACGGGCTTGGCGCAGGCCCGGTGGCGCGGGCGCTGGCCGGGGCCGGAGCGCGGAGGTTCTTTGTGGCCATCGCCGAGGAAGGCGCCGCGCTGCGCGGGCATCTGGGCCCGGATGTGCAGATCTGCGTCTATGGCGGGCATATGGCGGGGGATGCGCCGGTGATCCGCGATGCCGGGCTGGTGCCGATGCTGAACTCGCCCGAACAGATTGCCCGGCATCTGGCGGCGCTGCCGGGCCATCCCTTTGGCGTGCAGCTCGACACCGGCATGAACCGGCTGGGAATCGAGCCTGCCGACTGGGCGGCGGTGGCCGAGGCGGCGCTGGCCGCCCGGCCGGTGCTGATGATGTCGCATCTGGCCTGCGCCGACGAACCCGACCACGCGATGAACGCTGCGCAATTGCGCGTTTTCACCGAAATTACCGCGCCGCTGGGGCTGCCGCGGTCGATTGCCGCCACGGGCGGCGTGCTGCTGGGGCGGGAGTATCATTTCGAACTGACGCGGCCGGGGATCGGGCTTTATGGCGGCGATCCCTTTGCCGATGCGGCCCCGGTGGTGCGCCTGTCGCTGCCGGTGATCCAGACCCGCAGCGTCGAGGCCGGCGAGACGGTGGGTTACGGCTGCACATGGCGGGCCGACAGGCCAACGCGCATCGCCACGGTTTCCGGCGGTTATGCCGACGGGATCGTCCGGGCCATGGGCAACCGCGCGATGCTCTGGGCCGGCGATGTCGCCTGCCCGTTGCGGGGGCGGGTTTCGATGGATCTGCTGACCGTCGATGTATCTGCGCTCGACGCGGTGCCGGACATGCTTGACCTGATCGGGCCGCACCAGCGGGTGGATGTGGTCGCCGACGCGGCCGGAACCATCGGCTACGAGATACTCACCGCGCTGGGCGGGCGCTATGCGCGCCGCGTTCTTCAGGCTGCGGCTGCCGACGACCTGCCTGCAGGCGCCGCCGCGGCGCAATGAGACGCCGGGTACCGCTGGCGCTGGTCGCGGCGAACCTCGGTCTGGTCATCGCCTTTCCGGTGGCATGGTTTGCGCCGCTGATGAGCGTGCAACTGTGGCGCTGGGGCGGGGTGCAGGAGGTTTCGGTCGTCACCGGGCTTCAGGCATTATGGGCCGATGACCCGGTGCTGGCGCTGCTGGTGACCTTTTTTGCCATCGTCGCGCCCACGATCAAGGTACTGGGGCTTGCGCTGGTGCATCTGCGCCAGCTTTCGCCGCGCATGCTGGGGGCGTTGTTCTTCATCGGCCGGCTGGCGATGGCCGATGTGTTCCTGGTGGCGGTGTGGATCGTTGCCTTCAAGGGGCTCGGCATCGGCAGCATCGCGGTGTTGTGGGGGCTTTACCTGTTCACCGCCTGCATCCTTGCCTCGCTGGTGCTGTCTCTGGTGACCGAGCGCTTGCTGCGCCGGGGCTGAGCCTGTGGCCCGGCAGGGATGCTGTGCCTCCCTGCCGGGGCTGTTTCTGTGCTCAGGCGGAATCCGTTTGATCGGTTCGGTCCACCAACGGCCCTTCCCCGCCCGTGCTTCACGCACGGATCAAACGGATCCGAGCTCAGACGCTCAGGCAGATGTACTTCATCTCCAGGAATTCATCGATCCCGTGGCGCGAGCCCTCGCGGCCGAGCCCGGATTGCTTGACCCCGCCAAAGGGCGCGATCTCGGTCGAGACCAGCCCGGTGTTGACCCCTACCATGCCGTATTCCAGAGCCTCCTGGACCCGGGTAATGCGGCCGATGTCGCGGGCATAGAAATAGGCCGCAAGGCCGAAGATGGTGTCATTGGCCTGGGCGATGACCTCTTCCTCGGTCTCGAAGCGGAACAGCGGCGCCAGCGGGCCGAAGGTTTCTTCCTGTGCCACGGCCATGTCGCGGGTGACCCCGGTAACGACGGTTGGCTGGAAATAGGTGCCGCCCATCGCATGACGGCCGCCACCGGTGATGACCTTGCCGCCCTTGTCCAGCGCGTCGCGGATATGTTCCTCGACCTTTTCCACCGCTGCCGTGTTGATCAGCGGGCCCATGTTGACGCCGTCGCCAAAACCGTTGCCGACCTTGAGCTTTTCGACCGCCGCCGTGAGCTTTTCGGCAAAGGCGTCATAGACGCCGGCCTGAACATAGATGCGGTTGGCACAGACACAGGTCTGGCCGTTGTTGCGGTACTTGGAGATCATCGCGCCTTCGACCGCCGCATCAAGATCGGCGTCGTCAAACACGATGAAGGGCGCATTGCCGCCCAGTTCCATCGAGCATTTCATGATCTGGTCGGCGGCCTGCCGCAGCAGGATGCGCCCCACTTCGGTCGAACCGGTAAAGGTCAGCTTGCGCACCGCTGGGTTTTCGCAGAATTCCTTGCCGATGTCGGAAGACCGGCTCGACGTGACGACCGAAAAGACGCCGGCCGGCACGCCTGCGCGTTCGGCCAGCACCGCCATGGCCAGCGCCGAAAGCGGGGTTTCGGCAGCCGGGCGCGCGACAAAGCCGCAACCCACCGCCAGCGCCGGCGCCACCTTGCGCGCGATCATGGCGTTGGGGAAATTCCAGGGCGTGATCGATGCCGCGACCCCGATGGGCTGCTTGATCACGGTGATGCGCTTGTCGGGCTGGTGGCCGGGGATCGTCTCGCCATAGGCGCGGCGGGCTTCTTCGGAAAACCATTCGATGAAGGACGCGCCATACAGGACCTCGCCGCGCGCCTCGGCCAGCGGCTTGCCCATCTCGGCGGTCAGGATCGCGGCCAGATCGTCGGCGGCGGCAATCATCAGGTCGTTCCAGCGGCGCAGCACCTGGGCGCGATCCTTTGCCGTGCGGGCGGCCCAGGCGTGGCGGGCCTCATCGGCGGCGGCAATCGCGCGGGCGGTTTCGGCGCGCCCGAGATCGGCCACCTCGCAAAGAACCTCACCGGTGGCAGGGTCGGTCACGGGAAAGGTCCGGCCGTCGTCCGCGCCAACCCATTTGCCGGCGACATAGGCCTTTTCGGTCAGAAGCTCCCGGTCCTTGAGGCGCTCCAGAAGTCGAGTTCTGCTGTCGGTCATGTGCATCGTCCTTTCGCGTTCCGCGTGTCGGGCATGGTCAGGTCCTCCCCGATCAGCTACCCAGCATTCGGGCCGACCGCAACCGTCCGGGAGCGCAATGCATGACCGATCTTTCCGACGCCTACAGCAATGCAGCCCATATTCCGGGTGCCGAATCCTACCCCGGACGCTGGCGCGATGCGGCTGCTGCCTTTCGCGCCGCGCTTGGCGAAAGGGCGCGCACCGGGCTTTCCTATGGCCCGGGCGAAAGGCATCGTTTCGACCTTTTCCTGCCCGAAGCCGCGCCAAGGGGCCTGGCGGTGTTCATCCACGGCGGGTACTGGCTGAGGTTCGGGCGCGAGGACTGGTCGCACCTGGCAGCCGGGGCGCTTGCGCGGGGCTGGGCGATGGCGATGCCGTCCTACACACGCGCGCCGGCAGCAAGGATCAGCGCGATCACGCAAGAGATGCTTGCCGCCGTGACGGCCGCCGCCGCCGAGGTGCCGCAAGGGGCGCTGGTGGTTGCCGGGCATTCGGCCGGCGGGCATCTTGCGGCGCGGCTGGCCTGCCGCGATACCGCGCTGGA
Source organism: Paracoccaceae bacterium (assembly GCA_007128865.1). Lineage (GTDB taxonomy): Bacteria > Pseudomonadota > Alphaproteobacteria > Rhodobacterales > Rhodobacteraceae > Rhodobaculum. The sequence goes on along the minus strand of SKWP01000079.1, from coordinate 1,392 downwards.
TGTGGCCGACAGGCTGCTGCGGGCGGTGCCGATATCGCCGCTTGGCGATCTTGCCCCGTTGATGCGCACCGGAATGAACGCCGATCTGCGTATAGACGAGGCCGAGGCCGCCGCGGAAAGCCCGGTCCGACTGCAAAGGCGCCCCGAAGTCGGGGTACATGTCTGGGTCGGCGCCGATGAACGCCCGGCGTTCCTGAATCAGGCGCGGCTGCTGGCAGATGCCTGGCAGGTGCCCGTTACCGTCGAACCCGGCCGGCACCATTTCGACGTCATCGACGGGCTGGCCGACCCGGAGACGCCGCTCTGCCGGGCCCTGTTCGACGCGGACTGATACGCCGGCTCAGGCAGCGAGTCCGCGCGCGCCCATGCCAAGGAACTTCTTGCGGCGGTCGGCGATCAGGCTTGCGGCGTCCTTGCCCGACAGCTCCTTCAGCATCGCCGCCAGCGCATCGCCCACCGCCTGCATCGCCTGTTCGCGTCCGCGCTGGGCGCCTCCGGTTGGCTCGGCGATGATCCGGTCGATCACGCCCAGTTTCTGAAGATCCTGGGCGGTCAGCCGCAGCGCCTCGGCCGCCTCGCGCATCTTCTCGGCATCCTTCCAGAGGATCGAGGCGCAGCCTTCGGGGCTGATCACCGAATAGACCGAATGCTCCAGCATCGCCACGCGGTTGGCCGTGGACAGCGCCACCGCCCCCCCCGAGCCGCCTTCGCCGATGACCACCGAAACGAGCGGCACGCCGATTTCGAGGCATTTCAGCGTACAGCGGGCGATGGCTTCGGCCTGACCGCGTTCTTCGGCGCCCTTGCCGGGATACGCGCCGGGCGTATCGACCAGCGTGATGACCGGAAGCCCGAAGCGATGGGCCAGATCCATCAGCCGGATCGCCTTGCGATAGCCTTCGGGCCGGGCCATGCCGAAATTGCGCACGATGCGGCTTTTGGTGTCGTGGCCCTTTTCCTGGCCGATCACCACCACCGGACGGTCCCGAAACCGGGCCAGACCGCCCATCACGGCCTGATCGTCGGCAAAGCACCGGTCACCGGCCAGCGGGGTAAATTCGGTAAACAGCGTGGCCACATAATCGCGGCAATGGGGCCGGTCCGGGTGCCGGGCGACCTGACATTTTCGCCATGCCGACAACGACTTGTACAGATCGGCCAGAAGCGCCTCGGCCTTGCGGTCCAGTGCGGCGGCTTCCTTTTCAACGTCCATCTCCGGGTTGGCCCGGCCCATGGCGCGCAGTTCCTCGGCCTTGCCCTCGATCTCGGCCAGCGGCTTTTCGAATTCCAGGTAGTTCATCGGCCCTCCCGATGCGGCGGTTGCGACTGTATGCCGTCCGCTGCGGGATTATGCAAATGGCCAGATCGCCCCCGGATACCCTTGCGACCGAT
>SKWP01000136.1 GCA_007128865.1 Paracoccaceae bacterium | reverse complement strand
GGGGCGCGGTGCGTGTCGGAATCCCGGCATGGAGCGCCGGCAGGCGGGATGCGACCGATCCCGCGACATCCCTCGGGACGGGGCGCCCCCGACAAAGGTCTGGCATGCCCAGACCATCCGCCACCGATGCCCGGCATCATCCATTTGTCGGCCCGGCCCGACTTCCGTCTGGGTCAAACTTCCCGCGAGCCTGCCGTTCTAGGCCTTGTTCATGAACAACGGGAACTGTCGCATGCTTTCCAAGACCTATCACCTCAAATTCCCGAGCCTCGATGCCGCGCAGATTGCCGCGCCCTTCGTGGTCGAGACCATGGGAAATGCGATACCGGATTGCAATCTGGTCGGGCTGAATGTGCTGATCTCGAAGGAGGGAGATGTCTCGATCAACGTTTTTTTCAACAACATCAATGACCTGAAAAGCTTCGAGAAGAAGCATGGCGGTTTCCTCGATACAATGAAGAAGACCTTCCTCTTCAAGTCCAACGGCTTCGAGGGGGTTTGCATCTTCAATTACGACTCTGCCGAGGACGCGGCCTGAGGCCGCGCCGGCAGGGCACCCGCCCGGGCCCGCCCCCCCCTGAACAAGGCAGCGCGGACATGATCCCCTTCCCGACCCTTTCGCCCCGTGCAGGAGACCGCACATGAACCAGTCCCGTTCAGAGGTTGCGGCCGAAACCGGCCTGATGCGCGTTCCGTCCGAGCGGATCAGCCGGCTTATGGACCTTGTCGCCGAGCTGTCGCTTTCGGTGGCCGAAACGGTGCGGTCCCCCGATCTGGAGGGGCTTGAGCTTTCGCATTTCGAAACTGCCGTGCATCGGCTGATGATGATCGTGCACGAGGTTCAGGATGCCGCCACGGACATGCGGCTGGTGGCCATCGACGATGTGTTCAAGCGGCTCCGGCGCATGGGGCGCGAACTGGAACGCCAGACGGGCAAGAAGATCGAAATCCAGACGATCGGCGCCGAAACCCAGATCGACAAGCTGGTGGCGGACAGACTGTACGATCCGCTGCTGCATGTGCTGCGCAATGCAGCCGATCACGGGCTTGAGCCGCCCGCAGACCGAGAGGCGGCGGGAAAGCCCGCCACAGGGCGGATCACGCTGACAGCGTCACAGGTCGGCAGCGAAGTCCGCATCACCGTCGAGGATGACGGTCGGGGACTGAACCGGGCAAGGATTCTCGCAAAGGCGCGCGAGCGCGGGTTCTTTGCCCCCGATGAGGAGCCGGAGCCCGCGGCGCTCTGGAAGGTGATCTTCAAGGACGGCTTCTCGACCGCAGACACGGTTTCCAACCTGTCCGGGCGCGGTGTCGGAATGGATGTTCTCAACACCACCATGAACCAGCTGCGCGGGCGCATCGTGGTCGACAGCAGCGAAGGAAAGGGCACGCGGGTTGCGCTGCACATACCCGTTTCCCTGGCCTTTCTGGACTGCATCATCCTTCGGCTCGGAAGCCAGCTTTTCGCGGTTCCGATCGATGTGGTTTCGGAAATCCTGCGCCCGGAAGCACAGAAACTGTCCGGCATTTCCGCCCAGAACGGCGCCGAGGTCTATCTGTGGCGCGGCGGCAGCATCCCTGTCTGCCGCCTTTCGGACTTCTTTGCGGGCATGTCGAACGGCGCCGTGCAGGAGCATGCCGGCGATCAGATCATCGTCGTCTTCCAGACCGCCGGCGGGCCGCTTGCCGTGCCGGTGGATGAAATCCTCGACCGCCAGCAGGTGGTGATGAAACCGCTTACCGGCAGGCTTTCCCATGTCCGCGCCAGTTATGGCTGCGCGCTGCTGGGCAATGGCGATGTGGCGCTGGTGCTCGACTGCGAAAGACTGTTGCAGGCCGGAGGAGACCGCTGATGCACACGTCGCTCTCCGAGGAAGGCGGTTTCGAAACCATCCGCGCCTGGCTGGAACGCACCTGCGCCATCCATTACCCCGCCGCCAAGCGGGCGCTGCTGCAACAGCGTCTTGGCCGTGCCCAGCGCAGTCTTGGCATGATCAGCCTCGCCGACATGGCACAGGCACTGACACGGCCCGACGCGCGGGATGTTCAGCTGGCGATCATGCATGCGGCTTCGACCAACCATACCTATTTCTATCGGGAAAAGGACACGCTGGCCTATTTCAGGGCCGAGGTGCTGCCAATGCTGGCCAGCCGGGCGGAAATCCGGCTGTGGAGTGCGGCCTGCTCGACCGGTGACGAAGTCTATACGCTCGCCATCATGATCGCCGAGGCATTCGGCCCGGAGGCGCTGAAACGCACGCATATCCTCGGCACCGACATCAGCGCGCCGGTCATCGAACGTGCCGAGGCCGGGGTCTTCCCCATGCGCCAGCTCGAACAGGTGCCAGCCGACATCATGCATCGCTACATGCGTCCGGTCGGCATGGACCAGTTCCGGATCAGCGATGAGATCCGCGCCGCCTGCACCTTCCGGCGAATGAACCTGAAGAAGGCGCCTTACCCGTTCCAGCGGCCGTTCCAGGCCGTCTTTTGCCGCAACGTGCTGTATTACTTCGCTCATTGCGATCAGATCGAGGTGGTCAATTCCATTGCCGACGTAACGGAAACCGGCGGCTGGCTGTTTACCAGCGTGACCGAAAACGTCCGCGAGCTTTCGCCGCGCTGGCAAGGCGTGACCAGCGGCATTTCAAGAAAATCTGAAAGGAAGGCCTGATGTCGGGCGTGACCAGTAGCGGCCCCGTAAGGGTGCTGATTGTGGATGACTCTGCCATGATCCGAAAGGTTCTGTCGCTGGGTCTGGCGGGCGATCCGGGGATCGAGGTGGTCGGAACCGCTTCGGACGGCGATCAGGCGCTGGACATGGTGCGCCGGCTGAAGCCCGACGTGATCACGCTGGACATCGAAATGCCGCGCATCGACGGTGTCACCTTCCTGCGCCGGATGATGCCCGAACGCCCGATCCCCACGGTCGTGATTTCCAGCATTACCAGCGAAGGCGCCGAAGTGACGTTGCGTGCCCTCGAAGCCGGCGCGGTGGATATCGTCACCAAGCCGTCCCTGGGCATCGGCAAGGGCCTGCCCCAGATCATGGCCGACATCTGCCGGCGCGTGCGCGCGGCGGCCGGCGCACGGCCCGTCATCGGGCGGCCGACGCACCGCTTTCGCATGCCTGCGCCGCATCGCCCGGTTCGCGGCAACCATCTGATCGTGATCGGTGCGTCAACCGGGGGCGTGCAGGCATTGTCCAGCCTGCTGCCGATGATGCCGCAAGACGCGCCCGGTATCGTCATTGTCCAGCACATGCCCGAAGGCTTTACCGCGTCCTTTGCCAAGCGGCTGGATGCAAGCTGTTCGATCCGGGTGCGCGAGGCCCGCGACGGCGACACCGTGACCCCTGGGACAGCACTGATCGCACCCGGCGGCAAACGGCACCTGGTGCTGCGCGGGCGCAGGCCCCAGTTTCGCGTCGCCCTGGAAGAAGGTGCGCCGATCAGCTTTTCGGTTCCGTCGGTCGACGCGCTGTTTCACAGCGCCGCGCGCCTTGCTGGCACGGATTGTGCAGCCGCGCTGCTGACCGGGATGGGAAAGGACGGGGCCGAGGGCATGCTGAAGATCCGGCAGTCTGGCGGCAGCACCATCGCCCAGGACGAGGCCAGCTCGATCGTCTGGGGCATGCCCGGCCAGGCGGCCGCCATCGGTGCTGCCCAGCGCATTCTGCCGCTGCAGGACATTGCCGCAGCGCTTCTGGACCCGTCCACGGGCCAGCCCCAAACGACCGGAAACATGAAGGATTGATCCCATGACCACCGCACAGCCCACTGCCCCGGACAGCCGGACCCAGACAGCGCCGATGAGCATCGATCTGGAAGCCGACACGCTGGCCAACATGTATCTGACCTTTGACATCGGCACCGAGGAATACGGCGTATCGATATCGGATGTCATCGAGATCGTCGGGATGCAGCGCATCATGCCGATCCCCGATCTGCCCCAGTACCTCAAGGGCGTCATCAATCTGCGCGGCAAGGTTATCCCGCTGATGGATATCAGACTGCGCTTCAACATGGCCGAACGGGCCTATGACGACCGCACGGTAATCATCGTCATGGAGGTGGAAGACGCCCCGATCGGGCTGATCGTCGATGGCGTGCGCGAGGTTCGCGAAATCCCGACCGAACGGATCGACCGTCATGCACAGCTGGGCAAGGCCGGCAGCCGGCAGGTCATCGCCGGGCTGGGCAGGCTGGAAGAAAGCGTCGTCGTGCTGCTGAACCCGTCGGTGCTGGTTTCGGACGAAGACCTGCGCCTGATGCAGGAAAAGAGCCACGCGTGATGAAGATCGTGGTTCAGAACCAGAAAGGCGGCGTCGGCAAGACGACCACGGCCCGCAATCTGGCCAGCGCGCTGCTGCACCAGCGCCTGGCGGGCGGTGTCGTGCTGGCCGATCTGGACCCACAGGGGCATCTGACCGCGATGCTGCCGCAGACCGATACGACGGCCGCGGCGGATGCAGCGCAATGGCTTTGCGATGCGGCAGCGCGGCCGGCGCCGGTTCCGGGCGAAGCGGGGCTGGCCCTGTTTCGCGCCAGCGACCGCCTGCCTCTTCCCGCAGCCGACCTTGCCATGCCCGAGGCTGCGCCCTGGGTCATCGTCGACACGGCGCCGGGCTGGTCCGACCTTACCGTGGCGCTTTGCCGGTGGGCCGATCTGGTGCTTTGCCCGCTCGAACCCGACTTTCTGGGCCTGTCCGGTGTCGCCCGCCTGTTCGAGCGGTTCACCGAACACGGGCTTGCACATGACCGGCTGCGGTTTCTGCTGTGCCGCCATTCCGCACGGCTGAACCTGCACCGCGATGTGCAGGCACGCCTGCACGAACGCTTCGGGGCCGGGCAGCTGCTGCCCGTCACCATCAGCAACTCGGTGCGGATTTCGGAGTCGGCAGGGTTCGGGCGCAGCGTTCTGGCGCACGCCCCCGAATGCGCCTGTGCCGCGGAATACCTGGCGCTTGCCCGCGTGCTGGCCGGCAACGCCCCCAAGCAGGACAAAAGGAATGTCGCATGACCGATCCGGAAACCGGACCACCCGCACGCAAGGCCCGCCGCAAACCGGGGCACAGGGGCCTTGGCGCAGACCCTCTGGCGTCGGTCGTGATGCCGCCGGCCCCTGAAACACCCGTGCCTGATCAAACCATCAATCCCGACACAAGGAATGCAACCATGACAAAGACCGCCCATACCCCCGACGACGAAATCCATACCTGGGACCGGATCGGAACCCTCGACGCGCTGAACATGCTGTCCGGCCCGGTCATGATTGCCGATGCCGATTGCGTCATCCGCTTCGTCAACGAATCCGCCTACCGGATGTTCGAGGCCATCGAGGCCGATATCCAGCGCGACCTGCCGCATTTCCGCGC
>SKWP01000322.1 GCA_007128865.1 Paracoccaceae bacterium | reverse complement strand
GTAACCTTCAACCCGCTGTTTCTTTACGGCGGTGTGGGGCTGGGCAAGACCCATCTGATGCATGCCATCGCCAACGAGCTTGGCGCCAGGCATCCGCGGCTGCGGGTGCTGTACCTGTCGGCCGAACAGTTCATGTACCGCTTCATTCAGGCCCTGCGCGAAAAGCAGATCATGGATTTCAAGGAGCTGTTCCGCTCGGTCGATGTGCTGATGGTCGATGATGTGCAGTTCATCGCCGGCAAGGAAAGCACGCAGGAGGAATTCTTTCACACCTTCAACGCCCTGGTCGATCAGGGCAAGCAGATCGTCATCTCGGCCGATCGCGCCCCCGGCGAAATCAAGGACATGGAGGAACGCATCCGGTCGCGCCTGCAATGCGGGCTGGTGGTGGACCTGCACCCGACCGACTATGAGCTGCGCCTAGGCGTTCTGCAGCAGAAGTCCGAAAGCTACCGTGTGCAGGATGACAGCATCGACATTGCCGACGGGGTGCTGGAATTTCTCGCCCATCGCATCACCTCCAACGTGCGGGTGCTCGAAGGGGCGCTGACGCGGCTGTTCGCCTTTGCTTCGCTGGTCGGACGGCGGATCGATCACGAACTTGCCCAGGACTGCCTTGCCGATATCCTGCGCGCATCCGATCGCCGGGTGACAGTCGAGGAAATCCAGCGCAAGGTGGCCGAGCATTACAACATCCGCCTTGCCGACATGATCGGCCCCAAACGGGTGCGCACCGTGGCGCGTCCGCGACAGATCGCCATGTATCTGGCCAAGGAACTCACCACACGGTCCCTGCCCGAGATCGGCCGGCGTTTCGGCGGGCGCGACCACACCACGATCATCCATGGCGTGCGCAAGGTCGAGGAATTGCGCGGCAGCGACCCCCAGCTGGCCGAGGATATCGACCTGTTGCGCCGCGCTTTGTCGGGCTGATCGCGGCGCAACATCTCCACCCTGCACGAAAACGCTTGAGACCCGGCACGATTTGGCTAGGCTCTGCCTCCCTGACCCGCGCCGCAAGGCCGGGACAGGCCAGAACGGGAAAGGGACGACATGAAGATCAGCATCGAACGCGGCACGCTGCTTCGCGCGGTCGGTCAGGCGCAATCGGTGGTAGAGCGGCGCAACACCATCCCCATCCTGGCCAATGTGCTGATCGAGGCCGAGGGAGAGGCGGTCAGCTTCCGCGCCACGGACCTTGATATCGAGGTGATCGACAGGGTTCCGGCGCAGGTGGAACAGCCCGGCGCCACCACTGTCCCTGCCGTGCTGCTGCACGAGATCGTGCGCAAGCTGCCCGATGGGGCGCTGGTGCAGTTGCACGACGACAGCGCCTCGGGGCGTCTGAACGTGCGCGCCGGCCGGTCGAGCTTTGCGCTGGCCACGCTCCCGCGCGAGGATTTTCCGGTCATGGCCTCGTCGGAGTATTCCAGCAACTTCACCGCCCCGGCCAGGGATCTGCGGCGCCTGTTCGACAAGTCGAAATTCGCCATCTCCACCGAAGAAACGCGCTATTACCTTAACGGCGTCTACATGCATGTCGCAGACGGCGACAACGGCCCGGCGCTGCGCTGCGTGGCCACCGATGGCCACAGGCTTGCCCGCATCGATGCCGCCCTGCCCGAAGGCGCGGCCGGCATGCCCGGCGTGATCGTGCCGCGCAAGACCGTGGGCGAACTGCGCAAGCTGCTGGAGGATGACGAGGCGCAGATCGCGGTGTCGGTCTCGGAAACCAAGCTGCGTTTCGCCACGCCGGAGATCACGCTGACGTCAAAGGTCATCGACGGCACCTTCCCCGACTACAGCCGGGTGATCCCCGCCGGCAACACCCGCCGGCTTGAGGTGGACGCGGCCGAATTTGCCCGTGCGGTGGACAGGGTGGCAACGGTGTCGTCCGAACGGGCCCGCGCGGTCAAGCTGGCGCTGGACGAGGATCGCCTGGTGCTTTCGGTCAACGCCCCCGACAGCGGCGCCGCCGAGGAAGAACTCGCCGTCGCCTATGGGGACGAACGGCTCGAAATCGGCTTCAACGCCAAGTACCTGCTGGAAATCGCCAGCCAGGTCGACCGCGAGAATGCGGTTTTCCTGTTCAACTCGGCCGCCGACCCCACGCTGATGCGCGAAGGCAACGACAGCTCGGCGGTCTATGTGGTCATGCCGATGCGGGTCTGAGCCGGGCCGGCCGCGGCCGGCCTGCCGATCGGTACGCCCGCAGCGGCGCGACGATGCCCTTCGTCGCATCCGGAAAGTCACGGCAATGTCGCGCGACCATGTGTCAGCCCTTACCCTGTCGCATTTCCGTTCGCACCGGCTGACGCGGCTGGCGCTGGACGGCCGGCCGGTGGTGCTGTTCGGCGCAAACGGTGCCGGCAAGACCAATGTGCTCGAGGCCGTATCGCTGCTGTCGCCGGGGCGGGGTTTGCGCCGCGCCGGCCCCGACGACATCGCGCGGCGCCCCGAGGCGCTCGGCTGGAAGGTTGCCGCAACACTGGTCTGTGCCGGCCGCCCGCATGCGGTGGAAACGCGCGCCGAACCCGGCGCCGCGCGCAGCCTGCGCATCGATGACAAGCCCGCACCCCAGGCCGCTCTCGGCCGGCTGCTGCGCATGCTGTGGCTGGTGCCGGCGATGGACAGGCTGTGGACCGAAGGTGCCGAAGGGCGGCGGCGGTTCCTGGACCGGATCACGCTGAGCTTTGATCCCGACCATGGCGAGGCCGTGCTGGCCTATGAAAAGGCCATGCGCGAACGCAACCGCCTGCTGCGCGAAGGCGTGACCGACCGCGCCTGGTATGGCGCGCTCGAGGCGCAGATGGCCGAGGCCGGCGCCCGCATCGCCCGTGCCCGTGCCGCTGCGGTGGCGCGGCTGGAACAGGCCGCGGCCGGGGCCGACAGCGCCTTTCCCGTTGCCGAGCTGGCGCTGATCGATCCGGAAGGCGCCGCACCGCTGGCCGATGCCGCCGCCATCGCCGCGGCGCTGTCCGAAGGCCGGCAACGCGACATGGCCGCCGGACGCAGCCTGACCGGCCCGCACCGGACCGATCTTGCCGGCCGCTACCGGCTGCGCGACATGCCGGCGGCGCAATGCTCGACCGGTGAACAGAAGGCGCTGCTTGTCTCGGTGGTGCTGGCCAATGCGCGCGCGCTGGCCGAAGATGCCGGCACCGCGCCGGTGCTGCTGCTGGACGAGATCGCGGCACATCTGGACGCCGGCCGCCGCGCAGCGCTTTATGACGAAATCTGCGCGCTCGACTGCCAGGCATGGCTGACCGGCACCGGGGCAGAGCTGTTTGCCGGGCTCGGCGGGCGCGCGCAGATGTTCGAGGTCGGCGAAACCGGCGGCGCAAGCCGGCTGACGGAGTGCGAGGGTTGACGCCCGGCCGCATCACCCGCACGGCCCGCGACACAGCGGGGCGGCAAGGCCGCGGCCGGGGCCACGGGCGCTGCCGGTTCAGGCACCGGGATGCCAGGGGCGGGCGCGGGCGGTGACCATCGGCGCGGGCGAGATGGCGCTTTACGGGCTCGGGCTTCTGGTCCTGTTCCTGACCCCGGGGCCGGTTTGGGTGGCGCTGACGGCACGGGCGCTTTCGGGCGGATTTTCCGGGGCATGGCCGCTTGCCGTGGGCGTGGCGCTGGGCGATGCGCTCTGGCCGCTGCTGGCGGTCTTCGGGCTGGCATGGGCAGTGGCCAGCGTCGAGGGCGCGCTGGAGGCGCTGAAATACGTCGCTGCGGCGATCTTTCTTGTCATGGGCTGGGGGTTGCTGAGGCAGGCGCCGCAAGCGCTTTCGGCCGACAGCCGGCTGCTGCGGCCCGGCCGCTGGGCGGGCTTTGCCGCCGGCGTCGCGGTGATCGTCGGAAACCCCAAGGCGATCCTGTTCTACATGGGCGTCCTGCCGGGGTTTTTCGATCTGGCGCGCATCGGGACGGCGGATATCGCGGCGATCGTTGCGCTTTCGGTGGCGGTGCCGCTGGTCGGCAACCTGTGCATCGCGGTGCTGATCGACCGGGTGCGCCGGCTGATGCGTTCGCAATCCGCGCTGCGGCGGATGAATCTGGCGGCCGGGCTGATGATGGTGGCGGTGGGGCTGGCAATTCCGTTCACCTGACCCCCAAGTCTTGTGTCCGCATGGTGACATTCCCCCGCCGACCCCCTATAAGTCGTGCAGGGTTTCAAGGAAGGTCCTCCATGGCCGAGGCAGCGCGGGCACCGGAAGAATACGGCGCCGATTCAATCAAGGTTCTCAAGGGTCTGGACGCGGTTCGCAAACGTCCGGGCATGTATATAGGCGATACCGACGACGGTTCGGGCCTGCACCACATGGTCTATGAGGTCGTCGACAACGGCATCGACGAGGCGCTGGCCGGGCACGCCACCGAAGTTACCGTGCGCATTCATGCCGACAGTTCGGTTTCGGTGGCCGACAACGGCCGCGGAATCCCGACCGAAATTCACGCCGAGGAAGGCGTCAGCGCCGCCGAAGTCATCATGACCCAGCTGCACGCCGGCGGAAAGTTCGACCAGAACAGCTACAAGGTCTCGGGCGGGCTGCATGGTGTGGGCGTTTCGGTGGTCAACGCCCTGTCGGACTGGCTTGAGTTGCGCATCTGGCGCGGCGGCAAGGAACACATCGCCCGTTTCGAGAAGGGCGATACGGTGCAGCCGTTGCAGGTTGTCGGCGACGCACAGGGCCGGCGCGGCACCGAGGTACGGTTTCTGGCATCGCTCGATACCTTTTCGAACCTCGAATACAACTTCCGCACGCTGGAAAACCGGCTGCGCGAGCTTGCCTTTCTCAACTCCGGCGTCCGGATCGTTCTGGAAGACGAACGCCCGGCCGAACCCCTGCGCACCGAGCTGTTCTATGACGGCGGGGTGCGGGAATTCGTGCGCTACCTCGACCGGTCCAAGCACCCGCTGATCCCGGCGCCGATCTTCATCGACGGCACCCGCGACGGCATCGGCATCGAGGTGGCGATGTGGTGGAACGACAGCTATCACGAGACGGTGCTGCCCTTCACCAACAACATCCCCCAGCGCGACGGCGGCACCCATCTGGCCGGTTTCCGCGGCGCGCTGACCCGCACGATTGCGAAATACGCGCAGGAAAGCGGCATCGCGAAGAAGGAAAAGGTCTCGTTCACCGGCGACGACGCCCGCGAGGGGCTGACCTGCGTGCTGTCGGTCAAGGTGCCCGACCCGAAGTTTTCCAGCCAGACCAAGGACAAGCTGGTTTCGTCCGAGGTGCGCCCTGCGGTCGAGGGGCTGGTCGGCGAAAAGCTGTCCGAATGGTTCGAGGAAAACCCCGCCGAGGCGCGGCTGGTGGTCTCCAAGATCATCGAGGCCGCGCTGGCGCGCGAGGCGGCGCGCAAGGCCCGCGACCTGACCCGGCGCAAGACGGCGCTGGATGTGGCGTC
>SKWP01000446.1 GCA_007128865.1 Paracoccaceae bacterium | reverse complement strand
GATGGTTGCGGCACCTGTTCTGGCACTCTGGGCCGGCACGGGTGCAGGATCCGCCGGTACCCATTCATCGGACCATGCGCATGGGAAACATGGTGCCCATGCCGCTGCATCGGGCGATTTGCCCGCCTCAACCCGAGCCTTCATGGCAGTCATTGACGCGATGCATGCCGGGAAGGCTTTGCCGAGGCAAAGGATGCAATGAACCGGACACGCCTTGACATGCGCGATCGGCAACGCGCGGAATCGCTGCTCCGGTCGATCGACGCCGCCGAAGCGGCCGGAGACATGGCCGGATGCCGGCAAGGCGTTTCTTAGTTGAGGCTGTTGTTGCATCTCGACCACTGAGCCGGGCCGGTTTGGCCGCGGGGTCGGCCACAAGGTGCCGGGAGGTCAGGCAACGGATACCCGGCCTTCCGGGCGTATCGGCCCGCCGGTGGACACAGCCGACACGTCGCTGCCACCGGCATGCCGCCCGATCCTCGCCATTGGCATGGGACCGGTTCCGCCCTAGATTGATTCATCGATTGCGGGACCGGACCATGCGCCTTTCCTTTGCCCTTCTGCTGCCCCTTGTACTGGTGCTTTCTGCCTGCGCCACACCGCGCGAACGCTGCATGGCCGATGCGACGCGGGAATTGCGCACCATCGATGCGCTGATCGCCGAGACCGAGGGCAATATCGCGCGCGGCTATGCCATACTGCGTGAACCGGCGGTCCGCACCACCTTGGTGTGGTGCCTTGCACCCGACGACCGCATCACGCTGTGCAACCGTCAGGAAGCCGACGTGCGCGAACGACCCGTCGCCATCGACCGGGCCGAGGAACGGCGCAAGCTGGCTTCGCTGCGCGAACGCCGGGCCGAACTGCTGCGCGAGGCCGCCGCGGCGCAGGCCCGCTGTGCGGCGTTGCATCCGGCCTGATCGGTCGGGCCGCCGGCTTGCCGAGGCTGCGGGGCTGGGGCAGAAGGGCGGCATGGCACAGACAGGCGCATCCTTTACCTGCACGGCATGCGGCGCGGTTCATCGCAAATGGGCCGGCCGTTGCGATGCCTGCGGCGCCTGGAACAGCATCGTCGAAGAGGCGCCGCTTTCCACCGGTCCGGGCGCGCGGGTGCCGCGGTCGCGGGGGCGCCGGATGGCGCTGTCCGGCCTTGCCGCCGAAGAGGCGCCGCCACCGCGCACCCGTTCGGGTATCGGCGAGCTTGACAGGGTGCTGGGCGGCGGGCTGGTGCCGGCCTCGGCGGTGCTGGTCGGCGGCGACCCCGGCATCGGCAAGTCGACCCTGCTGCTGCAGGCCGCCGCCGCCTTTGCCCGCGCGGGGCTTTCGGCAATCTATATCTCGGGCGAGGAGGCCAGCGCCCAGATCCGGATGCGCGCGCAGCGGCTGGGGCTGGCGGGGGAACCGGTGCGGCTGGGTACCGAAACCGGGCTGCGCGATATCCTCACCACGCTCGATGCCGAACGCCCCGACCTTGCCGTGATCGATTCGATCCAGACCATGTGGCTCGACAGCGTCGAAAGCGCGCCGGGTTCGGTGGCGCAGGTGCGCGCCGCCGCTCAGGAACTGGTGGGCTTTGCCAAGAAACGCGGCGCGGCGGTCATCCTTGTCGGCCATGTCACCAAGGAAGGTCAGATCGCCGGTCCGCGGGTGGTGGAACACATGGTCGATTGCGTGCTGTATTTCGAGGGCGAGCGCGGCCACCAGTTCCGCATCCTGCGCAGCGTCAAGAACCGCTTTGGCCCGGCCGGGGAAATCGGTGTGTTCGAGATGACAGGCAGCGGGCTGAGCGAGGTCGCCAATCCTTCGGCGCTGTTTCTGGCCGAGCGTGACCGCCCGGCGCCCGGCTCGGCGGTGTTTGCCGGCATCGAGGGCACCCGCCCGGTGCTGACCGAGATTCAGGCGCTGGTGGTGCCTTCGTCGCTGGGCACGCCGCGGCGCTCGGCGGTGGGGGTCGACAGCGCCCGGCTGTCGACCGTGCTGGCGGTGCTGGAAGCGCGCTGCGGCATTCCCTTTGCCGGTCAGGATGTTTTCGTGAATGTCGCGGGCGGCATGCGCATCGGCGAGCCGGCTGCCGACCTGGCCATGGCAGCGGCGCTGTTGTCGGCGCGCGAGGGCCTTGCGGTGCCCGCCGATACCGTGATCTTTGGCGAGATCAGCCTGTCCGGCGCGCTGCGCCCGGTCAGCCAGACCGAAAACAGGTTGAAAGAAGCGCAAAAACTTGGTTTCTCACGGGCCATCGCCCCGATGCGCAGCAAGGGCGGGGCAGAGCAGGGCATGCGCGTGTGCCATATTCCGGATCTGGCTGCCCTGACGGGTGTCCTGTTCGGGGCGGGTTGACCGGAGGACGGGCGGCAATGGACGGCTTCACAATCATCGATGCCGTGGTGGCGGTCGTGATCCTGATCTCGGCGATCCTTGCCTATTCGCGCGGTTTCGTCCGCGAGGTCATGGCAATTCTGGGCTGGGTTGTCGCAGCTGTTGCGGCATTTGTCTTTGCGCCGACGGTCGAGCCGATGATGCGGGAAATCCCGTATCTGGGCGATTTTCTGGCCGACAGCTGCGAACTCAGCGTGATCGCGGCCTTTGCAGCGGTCTTTGCGGTGGCTCTGGTGGTTGCGGCGCTGTTCACGCCGGTGTTCTCGTCGCTGATCCGGCGTTCGGCGCTGGGCGGGCTGGATCAGGGCATGGGGTTCCTGTTCGGCGTGGCGCGCGGCGCGTTGCTGGTGGTGATTGCCTTTATCGTCTACGAACGCGCGGTTGCCGATGCGGCGATTCCGATGGTGGACAACTCGCGCTCGCTGGCAATCTTCGGCCAGCTGACCGAATCGCTTGAACAGAGCATCCCCGAGGATGCGCCGGGCTGGATCGTGAGCCGCTATGAGGAACTGGTCAGCATCTGCGCGCCGCAGGCGGACTGATACCGGATCCGTTTGATCCGTTCGTGAAGCACGGGCGGGAAAGGACCGTTGGCCAACCGGGCCAATCAAACGGATTGCGTATGCGGCGGCAGTCGCCTGACAGGAATTCCGGGCTCCCGGTTCGTCATGCGCCGAAAACCGGTCGTTCTGAGCATTGCGCCGGCAAGCTGGAGGCACCGGGACAAAGGGTTGCCGAAAAGGCCGCGCGGTGAGCCCCTGTGTGGTGCATGCCTCTGCCATCGCCCGCCCGAGTTCAAAGGCAATTGCGGCGCGTCATGGCAAGGATGCACCCGAGGCTCGCCCGGCATTGGCAGGTTGGGCAGCCGGGTTCGGTGCGGCCCGGTCAGCCTTTACCATCCCCCACGAACCCCAGAGTTTCCGCAACCAGCACGCGCCAGGCGGGATCCTGGGGCAATGGGATATGGTTTGCACTGTCGAGCATGACCATCGCTGCCCCCGGGATGCCTCGCGCCAGATCCACAGCCTGCGCGAAGGGCTGGACGGCGTCATGGCGTGCATGGATCACCAGGACAGGGACGGCCAGCCGCGCCAGATCGGCCCGCACGTCAAAACGGGCCATGGCGCGACGGAGCGCCGTTGCCGTTTCGGCATCGGCGGTCGCGCGCTGCATGTGCAGAAGGCTGTCGAGTTGTTCGGGGGTCGCGCCGGGCGCGAACAGCGTCGCGGTGGCACGCATGAAGGCGCTTTCCGGTTGCCCCCACCCGGCGCGCACCATTTCGAGCAGGGCCTCGGTGCGGGCCATTGCGCGCGGCTCGCCGATTGCGTGGCTTCCCGCAGCGAAACCGCCATACAACACCAGCCGCGCCACCCGGTCCGGGTTTGCGGCCGCAAACCGGATCGCGACCGGCACGCTCTGGGAGGCGGCAAAGACCATAAGCGGTTGATCCGGCGATGCGGCATCGGCGACCGCCGACAGATCGGAGACGAGATCGTCCAGCCCGAAGTTCCGGGCGCCACGGTCCGACAGCCCGGTGCCGCGCTGGTCATAGCGCACGAGCCGGTGCGCCCTGCCAAGAGCCTCCAGCAGCGGCCTCCAGACCGGCGATTGCCAGTCCAGTTCAAGATGCGAAAGCCAGTGACCGGCACGCAACAGCGGTGGCCCGCTGCCGGATGCGGCCCAGGCGATCCGCGTGCCGTCGTCGGAGCCGGCGAAACGGACACGACTGCCCGCCCCGGCCTGCCGCGGCTGTACCGGGCCGGCTGCGAAGGCGTTGCCATCGTCGCCCTCCCGACGAACCGCAGCCACCAGCCGCAGCCCGCGCCGGGCGATGGTGCGAATCACTGCCTGCCGCCGCCCGTTGTCGCCCACGGCAGCACGAGCGGCGGCAACGCGCGCCGCAATCGTGGACTCCGAAACGATTCGCCCGCCCCAGACCTCCTCCACGATGCGGTCGCGGCTGACCAGTTCCGGCGCCGCAATTGCCAGCAGCTTCAGCAGGTCGAAAACCTGCGGCTCGACGTGAACCTCCGTTCCGTCGCGCAACAGCGCGTGGCGCGCTGTGTCCAGCGTGTGCCCGGCAAACACGAGTCGCATGCGCCATTAGACGTCGCGCCGGCCCACCTGACAACGTGAAATGAAAACTCGGGCAATTCTCAAGGGATACCCAAGACGGCCTTCAAGCGCTGCGCGCGCGGACATGCTGAAATGCAAACGTCAGCATACGGAGTGCCTCAATGACCCGCGATCCCGACCATACCGCGATCCGGCGCCGGCCCGACGGATCCATCGATACCGGCCACTATCTTGCCCGTGGCCGCGGATTGCAGGCAGCCGCCCTGCACGCGACGGTTCTGTGGCTGATCGCATGTGCCCGGAGCACTGCGAGCGCCGCCCAACGCGGCAGCCTGCGGCATGCATCCCGGCAAGGCGAAAGTCATTGCAACGGCGGATGAATGCGCCGCACAGCAGCACCGATCGTCCGAGAGATCGTGACATGGTGGTGACAGCGCCGACCGAACGCCCTAGATGAAACCAACGGAAGCGCGTGCGATTCGGAGCCGAGGCACCATGCCAACACTGCCCCGCCACCCCTTCGATGACGACCGGTTGCGCGAGGAATGCGGTGTGTTCGGCGTCATCGGCGTTGCCGATGCGGCAAGCTTCGTGGCGCTTGGCCTGCATGCGCTGCAGCACCGCGGGCAGGAAGCCGGCGGCATCATCACCCATCAGGCAGGCAGCGGCTTTCACTCGGCCCATCGCTTCGGGCTGGTCCGCGACAACTTCACCAAGTCCAGCGTGATCGAAAGCCTGCCCGGTCCGATCGGTATCGGCCATGTCCGGTATTCGACCGCAGGTTCCAAGGGTGCGACCTCGATCCGCGACGTGCAGCCGTTCTTTGGCGAGTTTTCGATGGGCGGGGCGGCGCTGGCGCACAACGGCAACATCACCAACGCCGATGCCCTGCGGCGCGAACTGATCGAACGCGGCTCGATCTTCCAGTCGCAGTCCGACAGCGAATGCATCGTGCATCTGATGGCGCG
>SKWP01000150.1 GCA_007128865.1 Paracoccaceae bacterium | reverse complement strand
GGCGATGCGCTTCTGGTCGCCGGCCTCGGCGCCCGCAGGCCGGACGCCCGGCGTCACGATCAGCCGCCCCGCGGCCTGCGGCAGCGCGCGCAGCATGGCCGCTTCCTGCGGCGATGCAACAAGCCCGTCCGCACCTGCATCCAGCGCCCGCAGCGCCCGCTCGCGCACGATATCGGCGATGCTGCCGGGGCAGATCAGCGCCGCGTCGAGATCGGCGCGGTCGAGCGCGGTCAGCACCGTTACCGCCAGGATGCGCGTCGGCGATCCGGCTGCACCGGCCGCGGCCGCGCGCACCACGTTCGGGTCACCGTGCACGGTCAGGAAATCGTGGCCAAAGCGCGCCACCCCGCGCACCGCCGCCTCGATGGTTGCCGGAATGTCGAACAGCTTCAGGTCCAGGAATATCCGCTTGCCGTGCTCGTCCTTCAACTCGTTTGCCAGCGCCAGCCCGCCGCCGGTGAGCATGCCGAGTCCGATCTTGTAGAAGCTGACGGCATCGCCGATCCGGCGGGCGGTTTCGAGGCCGGCCAGCGCGTCGGGCAGATCAAGCGCCACGATCAGGCGGTCATCGGGCAGGGTCATCGCAACAACTCCGGTCAGGCAGGGGCTGGGGCTGTCTAGGCCCGCGACCGATAGCGCGCAAGCGTTGCCGTCGGCATCTTGTCTTTGCCGGCGCTGCTTCCCACATCGGATGGCGAAGGCCCGCACAAGGGGTGTGCCGCAGGACGGGCATCCGAAGGGCGGGCGCTTGAAGAGGAGCGAAAGACATGAACGTGGAGAAATTCACGGAACGGTCGCGGGGTTTCCTGCAGGCCGCCCAGACCATCGCGATGCGCGAGAACCACCAGAGGCTGTCACCCGAGCATCTGCTCAAGGCGCTTCTGGACGACGATCAGGGCATGAGCGCCAATCTGATCCGCCGTGCCGGCGGCGCGCCCGAACGCGTGGTGCAGGCCGTGCAAATGGCGCTGGCCAAACAGCCGAAGGTTTCCGGCGACGCGGGGCAGGTCTATCTCGATCAGGGCACCGCGCGGGTGCTGGACGAGGCCGAAAAGCTGGCCCAGAAAGCCGGCGACAGCTTTGTTCCCGTGGAACGCATCCTGACGGCGCTGGCAATGGTGCGCAGCCCGGCGCGCGAGGCGCTGGAAGCCGGCGCGGTCAGCGCCCAGAGCCTGAACGCCGCGATCAACGATCTGCGCAAGGGCCGCACCGCCGATACCGCCTCGGCCGAGGAAGGCTATGAGGCGCTGAAGAAATATGCCCGTGACCTGACCGAAGCGGCGCGCGAGGGCAAGATCGACCCGATCATCGGCCGCGACGAGGAAATCCGCCGCTCCATGCAGGTGCTGAGCCGCCGGACCAAGAACAACCCGGTGCTGATCGGCGAACCCGGCGTCGGCAAGACCGCCATCGCCGAAGGGCTGGCGCTGCGCATCGTCAATGGCGATGTGCCCGAAAGCCTGCGCAACAAGCGGCTGATGGCGCTGGACATGGGGGCGCTGATTGCCGGTGCGAAATACCGCGGCGAATTCGAGGAACGCCTCAAGTCGGTTCTGAACGAGATCACCGCCGCCGCCGGCGAGGTCATCCTGTTCATCGACGAGATGCATGTTCTGGTCGGCGCCGGCAAATCCGAGGGCGCCATGGATGCCGCCAACCTGATCAAGCCGGCGCTTGCGCGGGGCGAGCTGCACTGCATCGGCGCCACCACGCTGGATGAGTATCGCAAGCATGTGGAAAAGGATGCGGCCCTTGCCCGCCGCTTCCAGCCGGTTTTCGTGACCGAGCCGACCGTCGAGGATACCGTTTCGATCCTGCGCGGTATCAAGGAGAAATACGAGCTGCACCACGGGGTGCGCATTTCGGACTCGGCGCTGGTGGCGGCGGCGACGCTGAGCCATCGCTACATCACCGACCGTTTCCTGCCGGACAAGGCCATCGACCTTGTCGACGAGGCCGCATCGCGGCTGCGCATGGAAGTGGACAGCAAGCCCGAAGAGCTTGACGCGCTCGACCGCGAGATCCTGCAAAAGCAGATCGAGGCCGAAGCGCTCAGGAAAGAGGACGACACCGCCAGCCGCGACCGGCTCGAAAACCTTGAAAGGGAACTGGCGGAGCTGCAGCAGAAATCGGCCGAACTGACCGCCCAGTGGCAGGCCGAACGCGACCGGCTGGCCAGCGCCCGCGACATCAAGGAACAGCTCGACCGCGCCCGCGCCGAACTGGATCAGGCCAAGCGCGAGGGCAACTTTGCCCGCGCCGGCGAATTGCAGTACGGCACCATTCCGGGGCTGGAGCGCGAGCTTGCCGATGCCGAGGGCCGCGAGGGCGAGGCGCTGGTCGCCGAGGCGGTGCGCCCCGAACAGATCGCCGCGGTGGTGGAACGCTGGACAGGTATTCCCACCTCCAAGATGCTCGAGGGCGAACGCGAAAAGCTGCTGCGCATGGAAGAGGCGCTGCACAAGCGCGTTGTCGGGCAGCATGCGGCGGTTCGCGCCGTGGCCAACGCCGTGCGCCGCGCCCGCGCCGGGCTGAACGACGAAAACCGCCCGCTGGGGTCGTTCCTGTTCCTTGGCCCGACCGGGGTGGGCAAGACCGAACTGACCAAGGCGGTGGCCGAATACCTGTTCGACGACGACAGCGCCATGGTCCGGATCGACATGTCGGAGTTCATGGAAAAGCATTCGGTGGCGCGGCTGATCGGGGCGCCGCCGGGCTATGTCGGCTATGAGGAAGGCGGCGTGCTGACCGAGGCGGTGCGGCGGAGGCCCTATCAGGTGGTGCTGTTCGACGAGGTCGAAAAGGCGCATCCGGAAGTGTTCAACGTGCTGTTGCAGGTGCTTGACGACGGGCAGCTGACCGACGGGCATGGCCGCACCGTGGACTTCAAGCAGACGCTGATCGTGCTGACATCGAACCTGGGCAGCCAGGCGCTTTCGCGTCTGCCCGAAGGGGCCGACAGCGGCCAGGCGAGGGCCGAGGTGATGGAAGCGGTTCGGGGGCATTTCCGCCCGGAATTCCTGAACCGGCTGGACGAAACCATCGTCTTCGACCGGCTCACCCGCGACCAGATGGATGCCATTGTCGATATCCAGATGGGCCGGTTGCTGAAGCGTCTGCTGGCCCGCAAGATCGTGCTGGAACTGGACGACAGCGCCCGCACCTGGCTGGCCGACGAAGGCTATGACCCGGTGTTCGGCGCCCGGCCGCTGAAACGGGTGATCCAGCGCGCGCTGCAGGATCCGCTGGCCGAAATGCTGCTGGGCGGCGAAATCGTCGACGGCGCGACGGTGCCGGTAACCACCGGGCCCGACGGGCTGATCATCGGCGCGCGGCTTGCCGGTTCGGGCCGCGACGACCGGCCTTCGGCCACCGTCCTGCACTGAAGGCCTGAAGCGACACCGCCACCCGGCGCTGCATCCGCGGCGCCGGGTCTTTCGTTGCGGCGGGCCCGGTCTGCACCACGGCTGCGCAGTCGCGCGGTTCACACGCCGGCCCATGCAGCCCCTGCCCGATGATGGACCTTTCGTGACAGCCGTCCAGGGCGTCGGCGCCGCGATCCTGCCTGCCCGATCAGGAAACCACGCTGATATGCAGGGCCGAGGGGCAATCCCCGCCGGTGTGCACGCTGTTATGCGCCTTGAAGCTTGCCGCGCTCAGATCGGCGCCGGCACCGGCATTTGGGTTCACGTCGAACCGCGGGAAGTTCGATGACGATATCTCAAGCCGGATCCGGTGCCCGGCCTCGAAGCGGTTCGCGACCGGATAAAGCGCAACATCGATGGCCGCAACCTCGCCGGGCGCAAGCGGCTCTGCCCGGTCGAACCCGTTGCGATAGCAGATCCGCAGGATGCCGTCGCAGAGGTTCATGGCATAGCCCTGGGGATAATCCGGGTTGGGCGGGCAGACATCAACCAGCTTGGCGGTGAAATCGGTGGTCGGGCGATCCGACGAGACATGCAGCCGGACCGAGACATTGCCAGCGACGGTCAACGCCCTTTCCAGCGGCGCGGTCTCGAACACCAGCACATCGCGGCGGCTTGCCAGCGGCAGGCCCGGCGCGCGTGCGCCGAACACGCGGTCGGTCTCGCGCTGGTCGAAGGCGCCGCCGAACATGACCGGCGCCCCCGATGTGATCGGCCCGCCGATGGTGGGCACCGGATCGGCCGGATCGAAGACAAAGCTGCATGTGCCGGCCCGGTCCGGTGCCGCGCCGGAAAGACCGCCATCGGGGGTGAGGTAAAGCGCCATTGGCCGGCTGTCTTCGGGGGGCCAGCTTGCGGCACTGCGCCATTGGCCGCCGTGATCCATGCGGCCCTCGGCATTGCGCCGCCCGCTGCCGCCACCCATGACGAAGAACCGCACCGGCGGTTCGTCGGGCAACGGGGCACGCTGCAGATGGCGGCGAAAACGGTCGATGCGCCAGGTCACGAAATCCTTGCCGGTTGCGGCCTCAAAGGTCGCCTGCGCGCCGAAATCCACATCGCCGGCAAAGCTGCGCGACCGGTTGCCATGGGTCCACGGGCCAAGGATCAGCGCGGTGTCATGGCCCGCCCGCCGAAGGCCGGCGAAGTTTTCGACCGCGGTCACGGCATAGGGGTCGTACCAGCCCGAGATATGCGCGCTGGGCACATTGCGCATGTCCGCGTGCCAGCCCGCCGCATGGAGTGCCGGGATATTCCAGTAATCGTCGAAACAGCCGCGTTCCCACTGTTCGAACAGGTAGTCTTCGTAATCCGGGACCGGCGCCAACGGCGAATGCCCGCGCTTCCAGGGCATCCGGCGAAACCAGGCGGCGATGTCGGTCGCTTCCAGCGCGGCCTTGGCCACCGGGTCGGCGGCCGCGGCCCGCGACCGCAGGGCATGGCGAAACGCCCATGTGACCTGCTTGAGCTCCAGCGCACCGCCAAAGCGGATACCGCCCTGATAGGCGTTCGAAAACCCGCCGCAATCGCAGATCATCGCCGCCAGCGCCGGCGGGTTCAGACAGGCCGCCGCCATCTGGGTATGGGCGGAATAGGACATGCCCATGGTGCCCACCTGCCCGTCGCACCAGTCCTGCGCGGCAATCCATGCGATGGTGTCGAAACCGTCCTCGGCCTCGCCCCTGTATTTGGTGAACCGTCCTTCCGAGCCATAGCGGCCGCGGCAGTCCTGAAACACCACCACGAAACCTGCGTCGGTAAAGAACCGCGCCAGTTGCTCGCGCCCGAAGACCTCGGGATGTGCGGCGGTGTATTCGTTCACCCGCGGGGCGCGCTTGTCATAAGGGGTGCGTTCCAGCAGCGCGGGCCAGGGGCCACGGCCCGGGCCCTCGGGAAAGAAGATATCGGTGGCCAGCCGGACGCCGTCGCGCATCGGCACCATCACGTCGCGCAACGCGCTTTCGGCGGGTCTGGGGCTGGCCACCGACATGGGTCAGTTCGCGCTC
>SKWP01000157.1 GCA_007128865.1 Paracoccaceae bacterium | reverse complement strand
GCCATCGCCCAGGCCGAACCGCCCATCACGGCAAGACCGGCCATCGGCCCAAGCATGCCGCTGCGATAGAGGCTGGCGGCGGATCGGCCGAGGCGGCGCAGGGGTGTTTGAGTCATGCTGTCTCCTTTCGTGATCCCGACGGGGCGGCCCCGTGCATGATGGTAGGGCGCGGGTCAGGCGCGGGAAACCCTTCCGCGCCGTGACCCGCCCGTCTGGCGTGGCGTGACCTCAGAAATCGAGGCCCAGCAGCCAGGCCGCCATCAGGAAATAGACCAGAAGCCCGGTGAAATCCTTGATGGTGGTGATGAAGGGGTCGGCGCCGGGGGCATGATCGACGCCGATCTTGACCATCACCCACGGCAGCAGGAAGCCAAGGCAGGCAGCCGTCAGAACCGAGGTGAACAGCGCCACGCCCACCACGATGCCAAGCTGCGGAATGCCGTTGGGCACTCCTTGCCAGAAATACGCCACCGTGCCGGCGACGATCCCGATCACCACCGCCATGGACAGCCCAACCAGCGCCTCGCGCACCAGATGCTTGCGCATGAAGTTTTCCATCCGGATATGCCCCAGCGCATAGCCGCGGGCGAAGATGGTGGTGGACTGGGTACCCACATTGCCGCCCATGTCCATCACCAGCGGGATGAAGATCGCCAGCGCGATGACAGCGCCCAGCACGTCTTCGAAGGTGTCGATAAGGCCGCCGACGACAAGGCCGCCGACCAGCGTGACCATCAGGAACATGATGCGCACCCGCACCGTGTACCAGATCGGGCCCTGGGTCAGCTTTTCGGAGCGCACATGATCCTGGCTGTGGAACACGTCGCCAATCCCGGCCTGAAAGTAGATGTCGTCCGAGGTCTCCTGTTCGAGGATATCCATGGCGTCGTCGAAGGTCAGCACACCGACGAGTTCGCGCTTTCCATTGACAACCGGAAGCAGTGGCACGTCACGGGTCTGCAGCCGCCGCGCCGCGGTTTCCTGATCCATGCTGCCGGGCACGGCGAGGTCGGTGCCGGCTACCATCGGCTTGACCTGGGCGTTTGCCGAGGCGCGCAAGAGCACGGACAGACGCACGAAGCCCATGTAGCGGCCCTGTTCGTCGACCACAAACACGCAGGCGGCCTGCCCGGCAGGCACGCGGGTGCGGCGGACGGCGTCCAGCGCCTCGGCGGCGGTGGCGGTTTCGGTGACATGAACGAACTGATCCCGTGCCTTGGCGAGTACCGGGTCGGTTGCCGGGGCGCGGGTGGGCGCGGCGGTTGCGGGGGTGTCAAAGGTGGTGGTGGCCATGGGGATGCTCCTTTTGGCACTTTGGTTCTTTCAGGGCGGGATGGTCGGGCGCGCTGCTCAGCGCGTGCAGGCCTTGCTCAGGGTTACGGGGCCGATGCGATCGCCGTCGCGGTAGAGCGCAGCGGCCTTCAGGGCCTTTCTGGCCGGGCCCTTTCTGGGAAGCTTTTCGGCAATGCCCAGAACGGCGGCGCGGCGGTCCATTTCGGCCCATATTTCGGCGGGCTCGATACCGCGGTCGCACCAAAGCACGGCGAGATGATAGAGCAGATCCACGCTTTCACCGATGACCCCGGCGCGGTCGCCCGAGACGGCATCGAGCGCGACCTCGGCGGCTTCCTCGACCAGTTTTCTGGCCTTCCTGGATGTGTCGGCGCGCATCAGTTTTCTGGTGCGCTTGGTCGGCGGCGTGGCCTGCTGCGCAAGGAGCCGGTCAAATCCGGTGCCGTTGGCATCGGCGGGGCGAATGTCGCGAAAGCTGTGCAACATCGTCATGGCGGGGCCTCCTGTTGTTCGGGGGCTGGATTCAGAAGTTCAGGGCAATCGGCGGCGCGGGATTGCATAATCGTTCGGGCGCCTGATCTGCTGGCGGGGCCTCGTCATCCGGTGCGGCCGGGCGGCCTTCGGCATCGATCACCGGCAGACCGGCGGCCAGCGCCCGCAGCACCAGGGCGCGGGTGTCGTTTCCGCCCGGCAGGGCAAGCAACAGATCGGGCCGGCTGTCGGCCAGCATGAAGCTGTCGCGGATGGCTTCGGCGCGCCTGCCGAATTCCCGCCAGTTGGCCGGATAGCGCACCACATGCAGGCGCATTTCGCGTGCCCAGTCCTCGGCAGCGATGCCAAGGGCCCCGGCCCCGCCATGGATCAGCACTCGGACCGGGCCCTTCGCATGGACACGGTCAAGCGCGTTACGGATCAACGCGACATCATCAAGATGCCGCCCTCCGGCGAGCAGAAGACGCATGATCGCTCTCCCACGGTCTGGCAACGCACCGCCGTCAGGCGGTGCGCGGCCCCGTCAGTGGAAGGGCGGGCCAAACGGGCGCGTGCTGCGCCGGGATCGTGCCACGATCCCGGTGCATCACGAGCCGGCGGGCAGGCGCAAAGGCGCCCCGGCGCGCGTCAGGGTTGCCGGGACGGGCGGCGCCGGGCGGCGCCAGATGGGCGAAGTGATGGGTCATTGTTGCCTCCGATCAGCCGCAAACGGCCGATCCGAAGGCAACGGGTCACACGCGCAGACGCGGACCCGCAGCCATGCGAAGGCCGGGACGGCAGGGATTTTGACGAAGGGCCCGGCGTCTGCGGATCGCTGCGCGAATCACAGAGGCCGGACCGCTACTAGATGAGCTGTCCATCGGTCTCTCTGGTTGCTGCGTGACAACGGTCGCTCATGGGCGACGGGGGTGATGTGGCTCGAAATCCGGCCCGGGTCAACCCCTTCCATGCGCGGTAACCGGCTATCGCCGGGAATGCGGTCGTGGCATTGTGTGCGGCATCCGGGTTCGTGGCCCCATCTGCCGAACTGCACACTGCAATGCCCTTGCCATCCCAAATCCCTGCGTCTGCGCCCTTGCACCGGCATTCCCCTTGTTGACACCTCTGCATCTGCGCCTGATCCGCCAGTGGCTGCGTCAGGAATGGCTTCTGGCGCTGTTGCTGGCGCTGTTTCCGATACTGCTGGTGCTGGTTCCCACCGGGCCGAAAGGCATCGCCGCGCTGGTGGACTGGAAGACAATCGGTGCCTTGGCCGGGCTGATGGTCGTCAGCCGCGGGCTGGAGCTGAGCGGGGCGATCGACCGGGCCGGACGGGCGCTGCTTGCGCATGTCCGGACCGAGCGCGGACTGGCCTGGGTGCTGGTTGTCTTTGCGGCAGCGCTGTCGGCCGTGGTCACCAACGACGTGGCGCTGTTCGTGACCGTGCCGCTTACGCTGGGGCTGGCACGGACAGCGCCGCTGCCTGCCGGCCGTCTGGTGATCTTTCAGGCGCTGGCAGTCAACGCCGGCTCCACGGGCTCGCCCGTTGGCAACCCGCAGAACCTGTTTCTGTGGCAGGTTTCCGGTGCCGGCTTTCCGGAGTTCCTGCTGACCATGCTGCCGCTGGCTGCCGCGATGCTTGCGATCCTGCTGGCGCTGGTGCCGCTTGGCTTTGCCGCCCGTCCGGTCGTCGTTTCCGGCTGTACCAGCCCGTTGCCACTGGCGCCGCAGCTGGCGGTGGTTTCCTGCGCGGCTTATGCGCCGTTTCTCTTCTTGGTGAATGCCGGCCTTGCATTGCCTGCGGCCGCTGTGGTGATCGGGGTCTATGCGCTTGGCTTCCGGCAGGTGCTCCGCGGGCTGGACTGGCCCCTCATTGTCGTCTTCGTGCTCATGTTCGTCGATCTGGGGCTTTTGTCACGGTTGCCGGTCATTGCCGCGGCCGTGCCCGGGTTGCTGGACTGGCCGGGCGGGGCCTTTGCCCTTGGTGCGGTGCTGTCTCAGGGAATGTCGAATGTTCCCGCAGCGATCTTTCTGGCCCCTTTCACCGACGACTGGCGCGGACTGGCCTGGGGCGTCAGCGTCGGTGGCTTTGGCCTGGCAATCGGCTCGCTCGCCAATCTCATCGCACTGCGCCTTGCCCGTCAACCCGGGCTGTGGCTGGAGTTTCACCTCTGGTCGGTGCCCATGCTGATCCTGGCACTGACCATCGGAACCCTCATGCTGCCCGGTTGAACAGCAGGCTTCGCCGCCGGGCATCATGCATGGCACGGCTCAATTGCCAGCCTTCCCGGACCCCGAAATCCGGGGCTGGCCGGTGGCCGCGAACGAAGGGGCAAGAAAGAGCGTCGATCCCGCAAGGCGGCCGGCGATCCGTGCTTCCAGATGCGCGCGGATCTCGTCAAGGCGGGCAATGGCCCCCGGCCTGATCGCGACTTCGGCCACGATGGCGTATCCGAAGGTCTGGCGGTGCAGGCGCAGCACTTCGACATCGCTTACATCCGGATGGGACGCGATCACATCGAGCACTGCGCGCGAATCGTCGGGATCGGCAATATCCAGCAGCATGCGGGCCGCGCGGTTTCCGATGCGCCATGCCGTCCAGCTCAGGATCGCGGCAAGCACCAGTGTCGCGGCACTGTCGGCCACCGGCCAGCCCAGGTGGGCCAGCCAGATACCGATCAGGATCACCAGCGAGCCAAGCGAATCGGTCCGGAAATGGGCGGCGTTGGCTTCGAGCGCCAGGCTGCCGGTTTGCCGGGCGACGCGACCGACGACATGGGCGCGGGCGTAATCGGCACCGATGGCGATGATGACAACGCTCAGATGCCAGGCCTCGATCTCGGCCACATGATGCGAGAACAGGAATTTCTGCGCGGCAAGATACCAGATGCAGACCGCGATCACCGACAGCAGCGCCGCCTCGATCAGCGCCGCGAGCGCCTCGAGCTTTTCCCGCCCGATGGTCCAGGTGGCGCAGGCCCCACGGGCAGCGAGGATGACGAAAAGCACGGTCACCGCAGTGACGATGAAATCCATGAGCCCCTGAAGGCCGTCTGCCATCAGCCCCAGCGAACCGGTCAGCAGCCCGAGTACGAGCTTTGTGGCGGTCAGCACAACCGTGACGAGCAGCGAAAACAACGCAACGGCCAGCTTGGCACCCGCGCCGTTCTGGTCGGTGAAACGGCCCGTTACCCTGGCAATCGGATCGGATCGAATGTCGGTCATCCAGGACGCTCCCGCTACGGTTGCTGCCGTAGTGCGGCTTTCGGGCGTCAATATGACAGGAACGTGCGGGGCACGGATCACCGGCAATCAGATCGGGCATGAGGTGCCCGGCCTGCCGATACGGCCGGGCACTGCCAGCGGCGAACAGGCGCCGCCCGGCACAGTCGGGGGGGGGAGGTGCCGCGGCCTGTCGGCCGCGGCGTTGGTCAGGCGAATTCGGGGTAGTAGGTGTTGTCGCCCGAAAGGATGCCGGTGAATGCGACGTCGAGATCGCCCGCCATCGGCCCCACGGCGACACTGCCGAACCCTGCGGGCAGCGGAACGCCGGTCAGCCCGCCGCCAAGCTCGGCAAAGCCCGGCAGCCCGTCGGGATCGTCGGCAAACAGCCACTTGGGCGCAGCGACGCCCGCGAACTGGCCCACATGCAGCAGGATACCGAGCGCG
>SKWP01000032.1 GCA_007128865.1 Paracoccaceae bacterium | reverse complement strand
TCGGCCTTCCCGACGGTGCTGCTGGCCTCGCTGATGCTGCGGCTGTCGCTCAACGTCTCCTCCACCAAGCTCATCATCGGGGAGGGGCATACGGGCCCGCAGGCCGCGGGCGACGTGATCCAGGGCTTCGCGATGTTCGTGATGGGCGGCTCGGTGCTGCTGGGCGTGGTGATCTTCTGCGTGCTGCTGATCGTCAACTTCATCGTCATCACCAAGGGCGCGGGCCGCATGGCCGAGGTCGGCGCGCGCTTTGCGCTCGATGCGATGCCGGGAAAGCAGCTTGCAATCGATTCCGACATGTCGGCCGGCGCCATCGACCATCAGGAAGCCAAGGCCAGACGCGAACGCGAACAGGCCGAGACCACCTTCTTCGGCTCGCTCGACGGGGCGTCCAAGTTCGTCAAGGGCGATGCGGTGGCCGGGCTTCTGATCACGCTGCTCAACATCGTGATGGGGCTGATCATCGGCACCACAGTGCACGGGCTCCCGCTTGGCACCGCGTTCGAGACCTATGCGATCCTGACCGTTGGCGACGGCCTTGTCAGCCAGATCCCCGCGGTGATCATTTCCATTGCCGCGGCCCTGCTGCTGGCCCGTGGCGGGGCCACGGGCGCCGCCGATACGGCGTTGTTCGCCCAGCTCGGGCGGTATCCCGGCGCGCTGGCGACGGTCGGCGCGCTGATGGCGCTGTTTGCGCTGGTGCCGGGGCTGCCGTTTCTGCCGTTTGTTGCCGGTGCGGGGGTGCTGCTGTGGGCGGCGCGGCGGATCCAGCTTGCCCGGCAGGCCGAAGAAGCCGCCACCGCCAGCGCGCAACTGGCCGAGTCGGTGGCGGCCGCCCCGGCGCGCGGCCGGCTGGGCGATGCGCTCGACCTGGACGAGATCGGGGTGCAGTTCGCCCCCGATCTGGTTGCCATGGTGCTTGACCCGGCCACCGGGCTCGATGCCCGGATCGGCAACATGCGCACCCATGTCGCACGCAGCTATGGCCTGGTCCTTCCCGAGGTGCGCCTGACCGACGATGCCGGCCTGCCTTCGGGTGGCTATGCGATCCGGATTCAGGGCGTTCGGCAGGCCGGCGACGTGTTGCACCCCGAGGCGGTTCTGGCACTGCTGGGCGAGGCCGGTGGCGCCGGCCTGCCCGATGGCATCGATGCCAGGGAGCCCGTCTATGGCGCCCCGGCGCGCTGGATCGCAGCCCATGCCCGCGAGGATGCGGTTCTGGCCGGCTGCACGGTGGTTACACCGGCCGAGGTTCTGGCCACCCACCTGCTGGAGGTGATCCGCTCGAACCTTGCCCGGCTCCTTTCGCTGCGCGGGCTGCGGCGCCTTCTGGACGAGCTGTGCGCCACCTCGGATCCGGCCCGCGGCGAAGCCAACCGCCGCCTGATCGACGATCTGGTGCCCGACAAGGTGCCACCCGAACTGTTGCTGGGGGTCTTGCGGCTGCTGCTGGAGGAACGGGTCTCGATCCGCAACCTGCCGCTCATCCTCGAGGCGATAGCCGAGGCCCGGCCGACCATGGCCGCGCCCGAAGCCGTGTGCGAACATGTCCGTCAGCGCCTCGGCTTCCAGCTGGTGGCCGAACTGCGCCGGCCGGACGGAACCATTCCGCTGCTGCAGCTTGCACCCGAATGGGAACAGACGCTCACCAGCTACCAGATCGACGACGACCGCGGCCGCAGCGAGGTGGCGCTGCCGCCGGCCGAATTCGCCCGGCTGGCCGCAGCGCTGGCCGAGCGGCTGAACGGTGCGGCCGAAAGCGGCATCGCGCCGGCGCTGGTGACATCGGCGCATCGCCGCCGCTTTCTGCGAACGGTTCTGCGGGCAAAGGGGCTGACGGCGCCGGTCCTGTCCTATGAGGAAATCGGCATGGAGGCGCGCCCGGCGCTGGTCGGGCTGGTGGCGGCATGACCGCCGAAATGATCGCAGCGCTGGAACGGCTGGTTGCCGCCGGGCAGGGCGGCGCGGCAGAGGCGGCGCAGGTCTTTTTCCGGGTTGGTGCCGCGATGGCGGTCATGCCGGCCTTTGGCGAACAGATGGTGCCGATGCGGGTGCGGCTGGCGCTGGCGCTGGCCTTCACTGCGGTGGTTGCGCCGGCTGTCTCGGGCCTGCTGCCGCCGCTGCCCGGGGTGCCGGTTGCCGCCCTTGGCCACCTCATGGCCGAGGTCATGGCCGGCCTGACCCTGGGTCTGGCCCTGCGGCTGATGGTGATTGCCCTGCAGGTCGCGGGCACGATGGCGGCGCAGGCAACATCGCTGGCGGCGCTGTTCGGCGGTACGGTCGCCGATCCGCAGCCGGCCATCGCCCAGCTTCTGGTGCTGGCGGGGCTGGCGCTGGCGCTGGCGGCCGGGCTGCATGTGCGCATCGCCGAGGCGTTGATCCTGTCCTATGCGGTGCTGCCGGCGGGCCGGTTTCTGGCCGGTGCGGATCTTGCCGAATGGGGGGTGGCGCAGGTTGCCAGGGGGTTTTCCCTGGCCTTCATGCTGGCGGTGCCGTTTCTCATCGCGGCAACGATCTACAATCTGGCACTCGGGGCCATCAACCGGGCGATGCCGCAGCTCATGGTGGCCTTTGTCGGCGCGCCGGCGCTGACCGCGGGCGGGCTGATCCTGCTGCTGGTTTCGGCGACATCGGCGCTGGCGCTGTGGCTGGCGGGGTTCGATGCCACCCTTGCCGACCCCTTCGGACTGCCCTGAGCCGCCGCGGTGAGCGCAGAGTCCGAAGACAGCGGCGAAAAGCCCTATGACCCCAGCCCGCGCCGGCTGGAAGAGGCACGCCGGCGCGGCGAGGTGCCGAAATCGACCGAGATCGTGACCGCCGCGGTCTATGCGACCCTGCTCGGCGTCGGGCTGGCCTGGGGCGGCCCGGCCATGATCGGTCTGGGCAGTCTCGGGCAGGGCCTGCTGGAGCGCGCCGACAGCGCCGCACCGCTTGTCCTGGCCGGTTCGCAGCCGGTTGCCGGCGGATTGCTGGCCGCAATGGCGCTGGCGCTGGCGCCCTTTCTGCTGCTGCCGCCGCTGGTGGCGCTGGCGGCGCTGATCGCGCAACAGGCGCTGGTGTTTGCACCGCAGAAGCTGGCGCCGAAGCTGTCGCGAATCTCGCCTCTGGCCAATGCCCGCAACAAGTTCGGCCGCTCCGGCCTGTTCGAATTCGCCAAGAGCACCGTGAAGCTTGCGATCATCTCGGTGATGCTGTGGCTGTTCCTGCTGGCCCGGGTTCCGCGGATGCTGGCGGCGATGCAGCTGGAACCGGGCCTGGCGGCTGTCGAGCTTGGCCGACTGCTGATCGAGTTCCTGGCGCTGGTGGTGGCGGTTCTGGCGGCGATCGGGGCCGTTGATTTCTTCTGGCAGCGCCATGAGCATCTGCGCCAGCATCGCATGTCGCACAAGGAAATGCGCGATGAACTGCGACAGTCCGAAGGCGATCCGCATCTGAAGCAGAAGCGGCGCCAGCGCGGGCACGAGATTGCCACCAACCGCATGCTCGCCGACGTCCCGAAGGCCGATGTGGTCATCGTCAACCCCACCCATGTGGCGGTGGCGCTGCGCTGGGATCGTGGCAGCCCGGCCGCGCCGGTCTGTGTGGCCAAGGGCATGGATGCGGTTGCAGCCCGCATCCGCCGGGCCGCCGAAGACGCCGGCGTTCCGGTTCATCACGATCCGCCGACGGCGCGTGCCCTGCATGCCACCGTCGATCTGGGTGATGAGATCCGGCCCGATCATTACGCCGCGGTCGCGGCGGCGATCCGGTTCGCCGAGGCGATGCGGATGCGCGCGGCCTGGCGTTCGGCCCGTCGCCCCGCAGGCCCGGGATGAGCCGCGGGCCGGATCCGGGGGCCATGGCGGGGCTGATTGCGCTTGCCGGACTGGTCCGCGATGCGCGCCGAGCAACGGCTGCACAGGCCGCCGCCGAAAGCGCCCGGCTGCATCAGCGGCTGCGCGCGCTTGATGCCACCGCCGATCCGGGCTCGGACCCGGCAGCGTTGGCGGCGGTTGCAGCACATGCGGTCTGGCAGCGGCAGGCACGGGCAAGCTGCAATACCGCCCTTGCGAAGGCCAGACTGGCCGAGTCGCGTGCGGCCCGACAGGCGGGTGAGGCAGCGGCGCGCGCCGCGATCCTGGCACGCCTGGGGCAGCCGGCTGGCCGAAGACGGACAAGGTGAATGGCCCCGACACTGCGGCAGGGTTGGCCCGCAGGGGCCTGCCGCTTGCCTCCGGACAGGCTGTCCCGACGGCGGCAGTACCCGGTGATCGCGCCTGTCAGAGATCCTGGCGAACCAGATCGATGATCAGCACGTCGGTCACGGCCGGCCCGAGCACGCCCCGGGCAACCTCGCGCAGCCCGCTGCGCAGAACCTGCATGCGGGCCGCGTCGGTGAAATTGCCGGAAAACCCGCCGGCGTTGGCATGGTCGAAGAAGACGCGCAGAAAGCCGTCACGCAATCGCGCCTCGCGGCTGTAGACGGCCTCGGTATTGCCGGGCAGGGTTTCGAGGCTGATCGACAGGATCACGAAGGCCGAGACATTGCCTCCGGTCAGGACGGGCACGACGAACTGGTTGTTCAGGCGCACATAATCGCGATTCTCGCCGGGCCGGAAATCGCCGCCTGCGGCCGTGTCGGTCGGCGCCGGTACCGGGCGCAGCGCCAGTCCTGCGGCGAGCCCCGCCACCAGCCCGGCCAGTACCAGAACCGGTATCAGAAGTCGCGACAGCACGGCGGCGGCTCAGAAAGGCAGCATGCCGTCGGCAAGCTGCTGGCCCCAGCGGGGTTGTTGCATGTCGCTGATCTGGCCGCGGCCGCCGTAGGATATGCGCGCGCCGGCGATCTTGTCATAGGTCACCTCGTTGCGGCGCGAGATGTCTTCGGGCCGGACATAGCCCGACACGATCAACTCGCGCAGTTCATTGTTGACCCGGACCTCCTGGCTGCCTTGCAGCCGCAAGACGCCGTTGGGCAGGGACTCCACCACCGTGGTGGCGATGCGCAGCGTCAGCTTTTCGTTGCGGCGCACCGAACCTTCGCCGCGGAAATTCGAGGCCGAATTGGCGCCCACCGCATCGGCCATCGTGGCGCCTGCGGGCAGGTCGCGGTCCAGCCGCTGGGGAATACCGAAGAATTGCGGTATTCCCATGCTGGTCGATCCGCTGCGCGACCGGCCGGAGGTGTTGGAGATTTCGGCGCTTTCGTCGATCTCGATCACCACGGTCAGGATATCGCCGCGCCGTGCCGCCCTGCGGTCGCCCAGCAACGATCTCTGCCCCGAAGCCCAGAGCGAGGCGCCACCGGCGGGCTGCGGGTGTTCGGTCCGGTCGGGAAACGGCACCGAATACATGGCATGGTGCTGCAAGCCGCCCTCGACCGGTTCGAAATCGGGTGCGCGCGAGATCCGGTCAAGTCCGGTGCATCCGGTGGCAAGAGCCGCCGAAAGGATTGCGG
>SKWP01000039.1 GCA_007128865.1 Paracoccaceae bacterium | reverse complement strand
TCTATCTCGACGCGCTCGCGGCGGTGCGCAACTGATGGTCGGGCCGGCCAGACATCCGATCCCGCGTTTCGTGCTGGGTCTCAGCCGCGGCATCGACCGTCTGGCCGGCGCCGCCGCCATGTTCTTCCTTGTGGTTCTGGTGACGGTGGTGATGGTGCAGGTCGTGGCGCGCTATGTCCTGTTCTCGCCCCCCGCCTGGACCGAGGAAATGGCGCGCTATGCGATGATCTGGGCCGGGCTGATGGGGGCGACGCTGTCGTTCAAGCGCCGTTTCGATCCGGCCCTGATCAACCGCGCGCCGGGCACCGAAGCGAAAACCGCGCGCGCCGCCATGATCGCGACCGCGGCGGGCGCGTTTCAGGGGCTGGTGGTGCTGATCTACCTGCTGCCGATCCTGTGGCACAGCTTCTACGGCCCCAACATGAACCCCGAGCGCAGCTTCCTGATGCGACATTCGCGGATGACGGCCGAGACGATGGGCTTTCCCACCCTGCTGGTGGCCATTGCCGTGCCGCTGATGGTGGTGTTCATCGTGATCCACCTTGCCGCGCGCATATTCGAGCCCGTTCAAGCCCCCTATCAGGACGGCGCCGGCGGGGACGAAGACGCCCTGCGTTCCTGACTGCTGCGGAGACAGTGCCATGCTCGTCGATATCCTGTTTCGAAACGCCGATGTCATCGACGGCACCGGCGCGCCGCGCCGCAATGCCGATGTAGCGGTGCGCGATGACCGCATCGTCGCGGTCGGCGATCTGGGCGCGTGGCGCGGCGGGGTGGAGCAGGACTGCACCGGCCTCGTGCTGGCGCCCGGTTTCATCGATCCGCATGTGCATCATGACGAGGTGGTGCTGACCGATCCAGACATGGCCTGCATGACCAGCCAGGGCGTGACCAGCATCATCAACGGCAACTGCGGCTTTTCCATCGCGCCGCTGACCGCGGCGCCGCCCTTTCCGGCCCCGCTCGACATCATCCTGTCGGCCGAGGTGCCGCGCTTTGCCCGTTTCGCCGAATATCGCGCCCGCCTCGATGCGCAGCCGCCCGCGGTCAACACCGCCTGCCTTATCGGCCATGGCACGTTGCGGATCAACACCATGGCCGAACTGGGCCGCCCCGCCGACGCGACCGAAACCGCCGCCATGCGCGCGGCACTCGACGCAGCGCTGGCCGAGGGCGGCATCGGCCTTTCGACCGGCCCCTTCTATCCCCCGGCCCGCGCTGCGCCGACCGAAGAGCTGATCGCGATGGCCGAGGTCGCGCAGGCGCACGGAAAGCTCTACGTCACCCACATGCGCGACGAAGGCGACCGGGTGCGCGAATCGCTGGACGAGACCTTTCTGATCGGTCGCAAGGCGGGCTGCGGGGTGCATGTGTCGCACCACAAATGCGCCGGGCTGGCCAACCACGGGCTGTCCGAAATCACCCTTGCCATGATCGACGCGGCGCGCGCGCGGCAGGATGTGGGGCTGGACACCACGCCGTGGATTGCCTCCTCGACGATGCTCAACTCGGGCCGGCACCGGCAGGCCACGCGGGTGCTGGTTGCCGATTCCGTGCCATATCCCGAACTTGCCGGCCGCGACCTGGCCGATATCGCGGCCGAGTGGGGTTTGGATATCGACAGCGCCCTGGAGCGGCTGCTGCCCGCCACCGGCATCTTCTTCGTGATGGACGAGGGCGATGTGCGCCGGATCCTGACCTATCCCCACACCATGGTCTGTTCCGACGGGATTGCGCGCGGCAAGCATCCGCATCCCCGCGTCTGGGGCACCTTTCCTCGGGTGCTGGGCCATTATGTGCGCGAGGTCGGGCTGTTCAGCCTCGAAGAGGCGGTGCACCGGATGACCGGCCTGCCGGCCGAACGCTTTGGCCTGACCGCCCGCGGACGGCTGGCGCCGGGCCATTATGCCGATCTGGTGCTGTTTGACGCCGCCAGCATTGCCGAAGGTGCGACCTATGACGCCCCGATCACGCCGGCGCGCGGTATCCGGGGCACCTGGGTCAACGGTCGCGCCGTCTGGCGCGACGCCGCACCCACGGGCGCGCGTCCGGGGCGCACGCTGGACCAGAACACCGGCACCATAGCGCCATAGGGGGACGAATGCGCATCGCCATCGCGGGCTTCAACCTGGAGTCGGTGAGTTTTCTTGCCGCCGAGACGACGCTGGAGGACTTCCGCCGTATGGAAACCTCCGGCGCCGCCATCCTCGACACCTTCCGCGGCACCGAAACCGTGATGGGCGGGTTCATCGCAGCCTGCGACGAGGCCGGTTTCGAAATCCTGCCCATCGTGATGACCGAGGCCGGCGCGCGCGGCCCGGCGTCGGATGCGGCCTTTGAACATTATGCCGGCCGGATCTGCGAGGCTCTTGCGGCAGAACGCGACCGCATCGATGGCGTGCTGCTGCATCTGCACGGTGCGATGACAACGCCGACCCGAACCGACCCGGACGCCGAGCTGGCCGCACGGGTCCGCGCCGTCATCGGACCGGACATGCCGATGATGCTGGCGCTCGACTATCACGGCAATCTCGACGCGGCCTCCATCGCCCCGGCGAATGCGATCTTCGGCTATCGCTATTCCCCGCATGTGGACATGGGCGAAACCGGCCGCCGCGCCGGCCGCTGCCTTGCCCGGACCCTGCGTGGCGAAATCCGTCCGGTGACCGCAATCGCAAGACCCGGCCTGATGGTGCCCAGCATCCTTTCCGCGACGTCGCTCGAACCGCTGGCCGGTTTCGTGGCCCGCGCCGCAACGCTGCCGCAACGCAATCCGGCGATCATCGATGCCTCCGTGTTCGCCGGGTTTTCCTATGCCGATGTGCCCAACTGCGGCTTTTCGGTGGTCGTCGTCGCCGATGGCGACATGGCGGCGGGGCAAGCCGAGGCGCAGGCGCTCGCCACCGACATTCATGCTGCGCGCAAGGCGCTTTCCTCGGCGCTGACCGTTCACGGCCTTGACGACGGGCTGGACCGTGCCCGCGCCCGCGCGGCAGAATCCGGCAGACCGGTGGTGGTGCTCGAACATGCCGACCGGATGAACGACAGCACCCATGTGCTTCGCGCTCTGGCCAGGCTGGGCAATTGCCGCGCTGCGGTCCCGTTGTTGTGGGACCCTGTCGCGGCGGCAACGGCCTGCAAGGCCGGGCCCGGAGCGGCGCTGCGCATCGGGATTGGCGGCCGCTCGGATGCGCGTTCCGGCGGCCCGGTGCCGCTGGATGTCACGGTACTGCAGGCCGCTCCGATCCGCTATGTCTGTACCGGTGCAATGCGTCGCGGGGCGCAGGTTGATCTGGGGCAGGCGGCGTTGCTGCGCGCCGGCAGTCTTGATGTGATCGTGACGGAAATCCCCGTAACCTGCATCGACACCGATCCCTTTCGGGCCTTCGGGCTCGATCCGCAAGGCTATGACCTGATCGTGTTGCGCTCCAAGACCCATTTCCGCGCCGCATGGGAGCCCCTGTGTGCCGGGATCGTGATTGTCGATACCCCCGACTGGGGCCCGGCAGACCTGACGTCCCTGCCTTATCGCCATGTCCCGCGCGAAACGGTTTTTCCCTTCGCCTGATCGCGCGGCAGCTGGCCGACAGCAGCAATGCCGATCCGGGAACGTCCTGGCCGATCAGGGAAAGCCCGGAGCCGGAATGATCCGTCCGGTCGGCGTGCCTTGCCAGTTGCGCAATTCGGCATCGACCAGCCTGCGGCAGACGGGGGCATCGGGCGACAGCGCGCCCAGATGCACCAGCAACCGGGCTATTGCGGCTTCCGAGGCGCGGGTGGCGCCATCGGCGATCTTGAGCGCAACGCCCAGGCGCTGCCGCGGCAGGATCGCCACAAAGACGGCTTCGGCACCGGTCTTGACCGCAACCTGCCCGCCCATTGCGCGCATCAGTTCGGTGCAGGACCGGCCTTCGCCGGCGACAAGCTCGGGATGTGCGACCATGGCATCGCAGAGCCGCGCCATCGCCCTGCCACGACGGTCGTACCCGCCGGTCACGGCCGCTTCGGCAAAGCGCGCCATGGCGCCGGCAAGCCCCGAAAGGCGGGTGGCGAAGTTCGGCGCCGAGCAGCCGTCGATCGCATGGCCGGGGCTTGGCGCGCCGGTGACCTCCTCGAACGCCGCGCGCACCGCGCGCTGCACCGGGTGGTCGGGGTCGATGTAGTCCGGCCCGGCGCCCAGATGGCGGCCGAGGTGCAGGAAGCCCGCATGCTTGCCCGAACAGTTGTTGTGCAGCTGGCAGGGGCTGGCGCCGCTGCGGATCAGAGCATCGCGGGTTTCGGTATCATGGGGCCAGTGCGTGCCGCAGCGCAGGTCGGCCTCGGTCAGGCCAAGCTCGGCCAGCCATTGCGCCACCCTGCCGGTATGCATCGCCGCCCCCTGATGCGAAGCGCAGGCCAGCGCCAGCGCATCGTCGCCCAGCCCGGCGGCCGCGCCGGATTCGACCAGCGGCAGTGCCTGCAGCATCTTGCACGAGGAGCGGGGATAGATCACCGCCTCGGGGTCGCCCCATGCCGCCACGATGCTGCCGTCGGGCCGGCAGACGACCGCATGGCCGGCGTGTTCGCTTTCGATCCTGTCGCCGCGCAGGACTTGTATCATCGCCACTGCCGCGGTTCTCAACGCCCTTTCTCCTTCCGGCTCACACAGAGTTGCGCGATTTTCCGCCCGCGGGGCTTTCGCCCGCTCGGCGTTTTGCGTTACACACCGTTACCACGAAGACAGGCCGGCGCCAGGTCCAAGCATTGCGCGACCAGACGATGCAGGGCAGGCGGGTCAGAGGCGAAATCGGCTGGAGGCTTTCGCACAGATGACGGGATCGAGCTATCGGGCAGGACTGCTTGTCGCACCCCTTGCAGCGGCAACATTCCTTGCAGCGCCGGCAATGGCGCAGGAATCGACCAATCGGGTCGCCGCCGAAACCGACTGGAGCGTGTTCGTGGAGGAAAGCCCGCGCGCCTGCTGGAGCGTTTCGGCCCCCAAGGAAACCGTGAACACCCGCGACGGGCAGATCGTTTCGGTTCGGCGGGGGGATATCCTGCTGTTCGTGTCGTTCCGGCCCGATCAGGATGTCGCGGGCGAGATCAGCTTTACCGGCGGCTACCCCTTTGCGCCCGATTCCACCGTGTCGGTCGAGGTGGGTGACCAGACATTCCAGCTGTTTACCTCGGGTGACTGGGCCTGGCCGGCCTCGGCCGAGGACGATGGGCGCCTGCGCGATGCCTTCCGGCGTGGCGCCCAGGCGGTGATCACCGGGCGCTCGGCACGCGGGACGACCACCCAGGACACCTTTTCGCTGTTCGGCTTCACCGCCGCGCTGGAAGAGGCCGAGCGGCGCTGCCGCTGAGCCGGCGGTTGCACGCCGGGCGTCGGGGCGCTATCTGACGTCCCAGAGCCCCGGAGCATCCGCATGTCCGTTTCCGCACCCATCGCGCCCGAG
>SKWP01000202.1 GCA_007128865.1 Paracoccaceae bacterium | reverse complement strand
GCGGGCAGGTGCCGGGGCGCCCTGCGCTTTCTTCGCAATGTTTGCCGAGGCCACTGCCGGCCCCCCGGCTGGCAGCCTCGTGCCTGTATCGCGGCCCATGGCGGTGCCCGATGCCGCAATCCGAATCCCCTGCAAGGACTGAGCCGGGATTTCATGGAACCAGGGCGACATCGGGCCGAATCGCCGTGCGCCATGCAACACCCGCTTGCCCCTGTGCCGCACACGGCGCTGTGATTCGCTGTGAATCAGTCCCCTTGACACATGAGACTGCCTGTTTCTGCCATCCGGCAGACGATCTTGCGAGATTTTCCGGGATAACATGGAACTGTTGCGGGTATGCATCACTTACTACATGTGGTGGTTGAATTCGGATATCCATCCTGCAATTGGTGCCATTCGTCCGGGATGGTGAGGGATGCTTGGCCTGACAGGCAGCAGCGCCCCCAATCTTTCTCGGATCGGCGTCAGGTTTATGTTGATTTCCATAAAGTACCATGGCATCCCGGTAGCACGATGAACGGGCAAGGGTCGAAGACAAGAACCCAAACTCGGCACCAAGTCAGGTTTCATACAGGCACCCGCATCATCGTGACCGAAGAGATCCGGAGCGCAGCGAGCAGACATCCCCCCAGGTGGCAGCGCATCCGGACACCCCGTTAGATCGGGGCCCAGTAATGGGACGAGGGCGGCGGATCGGGCAGTGGCAGCAGCCCGATCCGCCGTTTTCCTTTCGGGGCGAGGAAACGGCAGCGGGGCAAGGCAAGAGGCCAGGGGACGGTGGCGCGACGGTTCAGAGGCGAATTCCACCAGAAGGTGGACGGCAAGGGCAGGGTATCCGTGCCGGCGCTGTTTCGTCGAGTGATCGAGGCGGCCGATCCGGACTGGTCCGAGGGCAAGCGCCCCAATCTTGTTGTCGTTTATGGCGACCACCGCCGCAAGTATCTGGAATGCTTTACCATCGAGGCGATCGAAGACATCGACGCGGGCATCGATACGCTGCCGCGCGGATCGATGGAACGGCGCATGCTGGAGCGGTTGTATCACGGCCAGTCGATGCCGCTGCAGGTGGACGAGGACGGCCGCATCATCCTGCCGCAGAAACTGCGCGAAAAGATCGGGCTGGACGCCGAGGCGTTCTTCATCGCCTCGGGCGACCGCTTCTTCATCTGGAAGCCCGAAACCTACGAGGCCGAGGAAGTCGCCCGCACCGAAGCCTGGCTCGAGGAATTCCCCGAAGACTTCGACCCGCTGTCGCTTCTGCCCGCGCCCGGTACGCGGCGCGACGACACCGGCCGATGACCGCGTCCGGCGGCAGCGCCGGACCCGGGCCCGAAGCCCCGCGCCCGGCCCATGTTCCGGTCTTGCTGGCGCCGTTGCTGCGCGCCGTGGCGCCGGTTCGGGGCGTGTGGCTCGATGGTACCTTCGGCGCCGGGGGCTATGCCGATGGCCTGCTGCGCGCCGGTGCCGACCGCGTGACCGGAATTGACCGCGACCCGCTGGCAGCCGAAATGGCCGCGCCCCTGCTGGCCCGGTGGGGCGAACGGCTGCGACTGGTCGAGGGGCGGTTTTCGCAGCTCGATACCCTTGCCGGCGAACCGCTGGACGGTGTGGTGCTGGATCTCGGCGTATCCTCCATGCAGCTTGACCGGCCCGATCGCGGCTTTTCGTTCCTGCGCGACGGACCGCTGGACATGCGCATGGGAAGGGACGGGCCGAGCGCGGCAGATATCGTCAATTCCGCCGACGAGGCCGCGCTTGCCGATATCCTGTTTCATTACGGCGAGGAACGCGCCGCCCGCCGGATTGCCCGCGCGATCCTGCGCGAACGTGCGGCCGCGCCGATCCGCACCACCGCCCGGCTGGCCGAAATCGTCGCTGCCTGCCTGCCGCGCCAGATGCCCGGCCAGAGCCACCCGGCAACGCGCAGTTTCCAGGCCCTGCGGATCGCGGTGAACGAGGAATTCGAGGAACTGGTCGCCGGGCTGCAGGCCGCCGAACGCGCGTTGCGTCCGGGCGGGTGGCTGGCTGTTGTCAGCTTTCATTCGATGGAGGATCGTGTGGTCAAGCGCTTCCTTCAGTTGCGCGCCGGCCAGGCCGGCGGGGGCAGCCGCCATGCGCCGGAAAGGCCCGCCGGGCCGGCGCGATTCAGCTTGCCGTTCCGCCGCCCCACAGCGCCCGACGCCGAGGAACTGGCAGCCAATCCGCGCGCCCGTTCGGCCCTGCTGCGCCTGGGCCGGCGCACCGATGCACCGGCAGGCCCGGTCGAGCTTGGCGCGCTGGGTGTTCCGGCGCTGGCCCTTCGGGCCATGACGCCCGCACGGGGGAGGGGCTGATGCGCGGGCTGTTCTATGTGCTTGCCGCCGTCGCGGTCATCGGGCTGGCCTTCTGGGCCTACCGCGAAACCCATCAGACCCAGCGTGCTGTCGCCGAATTGCGCCAGCTTCAGCGCGAGATCAGCGCCTTGCGCGAAGCCATCGACGTGCAGCGCGCCGAATGGGCCTATCTGAGCCGCCCCGACCGGCTGCGCGAACTGGTGGCAATCAATTTCGAACGGCTGCAACTGATGCCGGTCATGCCCGAGCAGTTCGGCGATGTGGAACAGGTAGCCTATCCGCCGCCTGTCATCCCCGCGCCCGCCAGCCCGCAAGAGGCGATTGCCGGTTTCGACCCTGCCCCGAGCGATGACAGCGAGGATCTGCCATGACCCGCACACCCCTGCGCCCGCTGGCGCGGATCCTTCATGCCCGGTCCCATGGCGAAAACCCCGACGCCATCGAACGCGAAAACCTGCGCCTGCGCCACGAAGCCCTGCGCGACCGTGCGCGCATCCGCGCCGAAGGCCGCCTGCTGGTGCTGGCGGCAATGTTCTTTCTGGCCTTTGCCGCAATCGGCGGGCGCATGGGGCTGGAGGCCGCCAGCGATCCGGCCGAACCCCGTGTGACCGCCTTCGAGGCAGACATATCCACCAGCCGCGCCGATATCCTCGACCGACGGGGGCGGGTTCTGGCCACCAATCTGGTGACGCATTCGCT
This sequence comes from Paracoccaceae bacterium, assembly GCA_007128865.1. Taxonomy (GTDB): domain Bacteria; phylum Pseudomonadota; class Alphaproteobacteria; order Rhodobacterales; family Rhodobacteraceae; genus Rhodobaculum. The sequence goes on along the minus strand of SKWP01000202.1, from coordinate 2,464 downwards.
CTATGCCCAGCCCCATGTGATGATCGAGCCCGAACGCGCCGCACGCGAACTGGCCGGCATCTTTTCCGATCTCGACGAAGACCGGCTCTTGCGGCAGTTCACCGACCCGGGCCGGCGGTTTGTCTGGATCAAGCGCCGGCTTTCACCCGAGCAGACCCAGAAGGTGCATGACATCGGCGAACCGGGGCTGCTGTTCGGCCCGCGGCAGATGCGGCTTTATCCCAATGGCCGGCTTGCGGCGCATGTCCTCGGTGGCGCCGGCTTTGGCCGCGAAGGGGTCAGTGCCGCCGAGGTCATCGGCATTGCCGGCGTCGAGCGGGTGTTTGACGACTATCTGCGCGATCCCGCCAACGGTGGCGCGCCGCTGCAGCTTTCCATCGACCTGACGGTGCAGGCGGCGACGGCCGAAGTGCTGGAAGCCGGCATGCGGATGCTGAACGCGCGCGGTGCCGCAGCGGTGCTGATGGAGGCGCACAGCGGCGAGATCGTCGCGCTCGTGTCGCTGCCCGACTTCGATCCGAACGATCGCCCGCTGCCGCTGACCGAAGGCGATGCGGCCGACAGCCCGCTGTTCAACCGCGCGGTCCAGGGTCTTTACGAACTGGGGTCTGTGTTCAAGACCTTTGCCGTTGCCCAGGCGCTTGACGAAGGTCTGGTGTCGGCCGACACGGTGATCGACATTCGCGGGCCGCTGCGCTGGGGCAGGTTCCGGATCACCGATTTCCGCAACTACGGCCCGCGCCTGACCGTCGAACAGGTGCTGGTCAGGAGCTCCAACATCGGCACGGCGCGGATAGCCCAGATGTTCGGTGCCGAGCGCCAGCGCGAATTCCTCGGCCGGCTGGGGCTGTTGCAGGCAACCGATCTGGAACTTACCGAAGCCCCGACAGCCCGCCCGCAGATGCCGGCGAACTGGTCGGAACTGTCAACAATGACAATATCCTACGGGCATGGCCTGTCTTCCAGCCCGGTGCATCTTGCCGCAGCCTATGCGGCGATGGTGAATGGCGGAACCGCGGTATCGCCCACGCTGCTGCGCCGGCCCCGGGCCGAACCCGGCCCGCGGGTGATCTCGGCGGAAACCTCGGCGCATATCCGCGACATGCTGCGCCAGGTGGTGACATCCGGCACCGCCAGCCTTGCCGAGGTGCCCGGTTATGCCGTCGGCGGCAAGACCGGCACCGCCGACAAGCCGCGCTCGACAGGGGGGTACTACGAGGGCAAGGTGATTGCGAACTTTGCCGCGGCCTTCCCGATGGATGATCCGAAATATGTCCTGATCGTCGCGCTTGACGAACCCGTGGACACGACCGGAACCGAACCGCGCCGCACCGCCGGATGGACAGCGGTGCCGGTAGCGGCCGAAATCGTGCGGCGCACCGCGCCGCTGCTTGACCTGCGCCCGCAGATCGCCCGCCGGCCGGTTTCGGGCGCGGTGCCGGCACGGTACTAGAGCGACAGCAACAGGGGTGCGCATGCCCGCCGAAAAACAGATCAGGTCATTGGGGGCGCTGGGGCTTGCGGCCCGCGACCGGCGCGAGGCGCGGATCACCGGGATCAGCGTCGACAGCCGGCAGGTCAGGCCCGGCCATCTGTTTGCGGCGCTGCCCGGAACGCGTGTGCACGGGGCGGAATTCATCACCTACGCGCTGCGCATGGGTGCGGCGGCGGTGCTGACCGATGCCGCCGGGGCGGGGCTCGCGCGGGCAGAGCTGGCCGAAGCCGGGGTGCCGGTGGTGCTGGCCGAAGATCCGCGGCAGGCATTGGCCCGCGCCGCGGCATTGTGGTTCGAAGACCAGCCCGCGACCGTGGTTGCCGTCACCGGAACCAACGGAAAGTCGTCTGTGGCCAGCTTCACCCGCCAGATATGGGAGGCGGCGGGCGAAACCGCGGCCAGCCTCGGAACGCTCGGGGTGGAAGGCGGCTATGCCGCGCCGCTTGCGCACACCACGCCCGAGCCGGTAACCCTGCACCGGCTGCTGGCCGAGATGTCAGCGGCCGGCGTGACCCATCTGGCCATGGAGGCCTCCAGCCACGGGCTGGAACAGCGCCGGCTCGACGGGGTGCGGCTGCGGGCGGCTGCGTTCACGAACTTCAGTCAGGACCATCTCGACTACCATCACAGCTTCGAGGCGTATTTTGCTGCCAAGGCAGGGCTTTTCGATCGCGTGCTTGCCGAGGAAAGCGATGTTGTCGTCAATCTGGACGATCCGAAGTCTGCCGAAATCGTGGCGCTTTGCAGCCGTCGCGGGCATCGCCTGCTGGGGGTGGGACGGGCCGCGGGGGCCGATTTGAGATTGCTGGCCCAGCGGCCCGAGGCCACCGGCCAGACCCTGCGGTTTTCCTGGCAGGGCGTGCCGTATCAGGCCGAGCTTTCGCTGATAGGGGCGTTTCAGGCCGAAAACGTGCTTGTTTCTGCGGGGCTTGCGATTGCAACGGGCTCTGATCCGGCAGCGGTTTTCGG
>SKWP01000102.1 GCA_007128865.1 Paracoccaceae bacterium | reverse complement strand
GATCCCTATGTCCGCCGCGCAAAGGCCGAAGGCTATCGCGGCAGGGCGGCCTTCAAGCTCGTTGAACTTGACGACCGCTTCGGCTTTCTGCGCCCCGGCGCGCGGGTGGTGGACCTGGGCTGTGCGCCGGGCGGCTGGCTGCAGGTCGCGGTCGCGCGGGGCAATGCGCTGGGTGAACGGCCGGGCAAGCCCCGTGGCCGGGTGCTGGGGGTGGATCTGCAGCCGGTGGACCCGCTTCCGGGCGCCGAAACCCATGTGCTCGATTTCATGGCCGAAGGCGCCGACGACCGGATCCGGCAGTGGCTGGACGGCCCCGCGGATGTGGTGCTTTCCGACATGGCGGCGGCGTCCTCGGGCCATCGCCAGACCGACCACCTGCGCATCGTGGCCCTGTGCGAGGCAGCGGCCGAGTTTGCCATGGATGTGCTGGAAGAAGGCGGGGCATTTGTTGCAAAAGTGCTGGCCGGAGGCGCTGAAAGCGGGCTTCAGGCCATCCTGAAGCAGAATTTTGAAAAGGTCGCCAATGTGAAGCCGCCCGCCAGCCGCTCGGACAGTGCCGAAAAATACGTTGTCGCGACCGGGTTTCGCAAAAGGCGGGCGGACCCGGCACAGGATGGCTGAGGACCGTTTCGCACTGCGCCCCGGCGAACGCCGGCTTGGCTTCGACCCGGCCGCGCACCCCCGCGCGCAGCTCACCTTCATCGGCCGCATCCGCAGCAGCTGGGGGCCCGAGAACTGCCCCAAGAACCTGATGCGTGCCCGCGACTCCGGCCAGACCGCGACGGTCGAGATCGACCTGCCCTATCGCGCCGGGCTGGAAGGCATCGCGCCCGGCGACAGGGTGCTGCTGCTTTACTGGATGGACCACGCCCCGCGCGACCTGATCCGCCAGGTACCGCGCCACCGGCCCGAAGGCGCGGGCGTCTTTGCCCTGCGTTCGCCGGCCCGGCCCAACCCGGTATCGCTGGCAGCCGTCGTCTGCACCGCCATCGACCACGCGGCCGGCCGGATGCAGATCGACGCCATCGACTGCTATGACGGCACACCGCTGCTGGACATCAAGCCGTGGCTGCCAACGGTCGACATCCCGCCAGACACGATCACGTCGGGCTGAGCCGCGGTCAACCCCGCCCCCGCCGTTCGAAACGCGGCAGCATTGCCGAAAAATCCCTGCCGCGGCCGTCTTCCTGCTCGACAAAGCGCTCGTAAAGCTGCATCGCCGCCAGCCCCAGCGGGGTATCGGCATCCACCGCCGCGGCCGCCTGCTGGGAAAGCCGCAGGTCCTTCAGCATCAGATCGGCAGCAAACCCCGGACGATAGTCGTTGTCGGCGGGGGATTTCGGCCCCACACCCGGCGCCGGGCAATAGGCGTTCATGCTCCAGGAATACCCCGACGAGGTGGAGACGACATCGAACATCTTCGCCCGGTCCAACCCCAGCCTGTCGGCCAGCGCGAAGGCCTCGCAGGTCACGATCATCGTCGCGCCGAGGATCATGTTGTTGCAGATCTTCGCCGCCTGCCCGGCGCCCGGCCCGCCGCAATGCACCGCATTCCGGCCCATGACGGCAAGCAGCGGGTTGACGATTGCAACGGCATCCGCATCGCCGCCCACCATGAAGGTCAGCGTGCCGGCAACCGCGCCGGCAACCCCGCCCGAAACCGGTGCATCCAACGCAGCAACGCCCCCATGCGCGGCCTGCGCGGCCACGGCGCGGGCGCTTTCGACATCAACCGTCGAGCAGTCGCACAGAACCGCACCGGCAGTCATGGCCGGAATGACCTCTCGGGCGACCCGCCGCAGGATGGCGCCATCGGGCAGCATGGTGATCACCACCTCCGCCCCCTGCGCCGCCTCGGCCGCGCTTGCCGCCCGGTCGACACCGTCAGGGCCGGTGGCTACCGGGTCGAACCCGACCACGGCATGTCCGGCTGCGGCAAGGTTGGCAGCCATCGGCCCGCCCATGTTGCCCAGCCCCACGAAACCGATCTTCATGGCCGATCCTCCCCCATTGTCCATTCCTCCGCGCCCAGCGGGGCAAGCATTGCCGCCACCTCGTCGGGGCTGACCGCCTCGGCGCAGCCGTGACGCCAGCGCGGCGCATTGTCACGATCGATGATCGCAGCCCGGACACCCTCGATGAAATCGCCCTGCTCCATCGCCCTGTGGGTGAAACGGTACTCCAGCCTCAGCGCATCGCGGATATCTGCCGCGCCGGTCATGCGCTTTTGCATTTCCAGCGCGCAGGCCATCGAAAGCGGGCTGTTGCGGGCCAATGCCCGGCGCGCGAGCTCAGCCCAGCCGCCGCTTGCCCCCACAAGCCGCCGGAAAATGTCGCCCGGACTGTCGCCGAGGAATACCGACGCGATGGCCCCAAGCTGGCCAGCCAGCGGGCTTTCCGGCGGGGCAACCGCGCGCTGCGCAACCCGTGTTGCATCGCCCGACCGAACAAGAGCGGCAACCAGCTCCGGCCAGTCGGCCTCGGGCAGGTAGTAATCGGCAAACCCTGCGAAGATGGCACAACCCGGCCCCATCCTGGCCCCGGTCAGCCCCAGAAACCGCCCTGTCGCCCCGGGCGCCCGCGCCAGCAGCAGCGAGCCGCCGACATCCGGAACCAGCCCGATGCTGCATTCCGGCATCGCAAGGCGGCTCGTATCGCCCACCAGCCGCACCGAGGCATGACAACCCAGCCCGACCCCGCCACCCATCGCAAACCCCTGCATGAGGCTTACAACGGGCTTGGGATAGGCTGCGATCCGCGCATTCATGCGGTATTCGTCGCGCCAGAAGCGCCGGCCAAAGGCCAGATCGCCCCGGCTGCCGGTGGCGTGAAGCATGGCAATGTCGCCCCCCGCGCAAAAGGCGCGTTCCCCTTCGGCATCGATCAGCACCAGCGCGACATCGGCATCGGCCGACCAGCCGATCAGGGCGGCATCGATGGCAAGGCACATCTCATGGGTCAGCGCGTTCAGCGCCTCGGGCCGGGTCAGGGTGATGCGCCCGGTCCGCCCGTCGCGGCGGATGCGGATATCGCTCATCCGCGCGACTTCAGCAGGTGACGCGCGACGATCAGGCACATGATCTCGTTGGTGCCTTCGAGAATGCGGTGCACGCGCAGGTCGCGCACCGTCTTTTCGATACCGAAATCGGCAAGATAGCCATAGCCGCCGTGCAGTTGCAGGCACTGGTCGGCAACCGCCGAGCCGGCTTCGGTGACGAATTTCTTTGCCATCGCGCAATGAGCGCTCGCATCCGCTGCACCCGCATCGAGCTTCCACGCCGCCTGACGCAGAAACACCCGCGCCGCCTGCAGGGCGATTTCCTGCTCGGCCAGGCGGAACTGAAGCGCCTGGAAACTGTCGAGCGTCTGCCCGAAGGCGCGCCTTTCGCCCATGTAGGCAAGCGTGGCGTCAAACGCCGCCTGGGCAGCACCCAACGAGCAGGCAGCAATGTTCAGCCGCCCGCCATCCAGCCCGGACATCGCATATGTGAAACCTTTTCCCTCATCTCCCAGCAAATTTCCTGACGGAACATCGCAATTGTCCAACTGCACCTGCCGGGTAGGCTGGCTGCGCCAACCCATCTTGTCTTCCAGTCCGCCAAAGGAAAGCCCCGCGCGACCAGCTTCGACGATCAGCGCCGAGATGCCCTGCGGTCCGTCGCTGCCGCTGCGTGCCATGACCAGATAGGCATCCGAATACCCGCCACCCGAAATGAAGGCCTTGGTACCGTTCAGCCGCCAGCCGCCATCGGTCCGCTCGGCCCGGCAGCAAAGTGCCGCCGCATCCGAACCCGAACCCGGTTCGGTGAGGCAGTAGGAAAACACCGTCTGCATCGACAGCGCAGCGGGAAGGAAGCGCGCCTTCAGATCGTCCGAACCATGGCGGTCGATCATCGCCGCGCACATGTTGTGGATCGACAGGAAGGCCGCTACCGAAGGACAGGCCATCGAAAGCGCCTCGAAGATCAGCACCGCATCGAGCCGCGAAAGCCCGGCGCCGCCGGCTGCCTCGCTGACGTAAAGCCCGCCAAAGCCCAGCTCGGCCAGTTTCGGCCACAGCGCGCGCGGGATGGTGCCTGCAGCCTCCCATGCGCGGGCGTGGGGGGCGATGTGTTCGGCGCCAAATTCGCGCGCCATGTCGAAGATGGCCTGCTGTTCGCCGGTCAGCCCGAAATGCATCCCTGCGCCCTCCCCGTCCGCGGCGAACCGCGGCTGCGGCCCGGCCCGACAGCCAAATCTTGCACGAATTCTCGAGCCCCGCCATACCGGCCGCCAGCGCATTCGGCCGGCTTGCCATCACAGCCCAAGCAGGCCAGGGACGGGTTCATGTCCGGTTGTGCGGGCACGCGGCCCCTGGTGCCTGGCAGGAGCCTCAGCCGGCGTCGCGCAGCGTCCGCGACAGGGCGCCGAAGACCTCGGCATTGGCCGCCACCACCCCGCCCGAGGCCAGGATATCGGCGCCGGGCACCAGAGCGTCGGTCATGCCACCGGATTCGCGCACCAGAATCAGCCCCGCGGCCAGATCCCAGGGTTGCAGTTCGCGTTCCCAGAACCCGTCAAAGCGCCCGGCCGCCACATAGGCAAGGTCGAGCGAGGCCGTACCCCAGCGGCGCAGCCCGGCGCTGCCCGGCATAAGCCGGGCCAGATCGCCCAGCATCGTCGGCAGGGTGCGCTTGGTTCCGAAGGGAATGCCGGTGGCAAACAGGCAGATGTCCATGTCGCGCCGGCCCGAAACCCGCATGCGCCGGTCGTTCATGAACGCGCCGATACCCTTTTCGGCCCAGAACATCTCGTCCTTGCAGGGGTCGTAGACCACGCCGGAAACGATACTGCCCTTGTGTTCCAGCGCGATCGACACCGACCAGTGCGGCAGACCGTGCAGGAAGTTGGTGGTGCCGTCGAGCGGATCGACGATCCAGCGGCGGGTCGGGTCGCTGCCGGGTTCGGGCGCGCTTTCCTCGCCCAGCCAGCCATAGGTGGGCCGCGCGCCCATCAGCTCCTCGCGGATGATGCGCTCGGCGGCGATGTCGGCGCGGCTGACGAAATCGCCCGCACCCTTGACCGAGACCTGAAGGTTCTCGACCTCGCGAAAGTCCTTCACCAGGCTGCGCGCAGCCTTGCGCGCGGCCTTGATCATCAGGTTGAGGTTGGCGCTGCCCTGCATCGGATATCCCCGCCTTGTGCCGGGCCGGTCATACGCAACCGCACCGGCAATGAAAAGGCCGTGCGCCCCCCTTGCGCCGTGCATCAGGGCAGGCATTCTGCGTTGGCAGCAACGGCACAGGGCAGACGGGGTGAAGCGGGACAGGCGGTTTTTCCGGCAGATCGACTGGATGGGGCGGCGCATGCCGTTGCGGCAGGGGTTTGTCGAAGGGCTGATGGCCCCGGGCCTGCGAACGCGCCGGCTGACCATGGGCGTGCTGCTGGTGATCGGCGGGATGTTCGGCGCGCTGCCGGTACTGGGTTTCTGGATGCTGCCGCTGGGGCTTCTGATCCTGGCCGTTGACATGGCGGTGCTGCGCGAACCGGTGTCGGCGATGACCATCCGCATGCGCCGCAT
>SKWP01000086.1 GCA_007128865.1 Paracoccaceae bacterium | reverse complement strand
CCCCGACGGCGCCGGCTATGGTCGCATCGGGAAGCATCAGCGCACCGTATCGCTGGACCTTTTCGCGCAGCCAGCCGGTAGCCTCGGCAAGTTCGCCCCGCTGCAACCTGGCATCAAGATCGGGAATGTCTCGGCGCAGCGCCACATGCAGCCGACCGGCATGAACATTGCCAAGGCTGTAGGTCGGGAAATAGCCGAACAACCCGATCGACCAGTGCACATCCTGCAACAGCCAATGCGCCGGGCGGTCAACCGCAAAGCCGAAATCGGCGGCAAACCGGGCATTCCAGGCCGCTTCGAGGTCGGCCACCTCAAGCCGTCCGGCGATCAGTTCGCGCTCCAGATCGAATCGCAGCATGATGTGCAGGTTGTACTGCACCTCGTCGGATTCGGTGCGGATGTAACCCGGCGCCACCCGGTTGACCGCGAGGCAGAAGGCATCGGCCCCGTCCAGCCCCATGTCGCCGAATTCCGCCACCATCTGCGCGTACAGCCATTCGCAGAACGCCGGCGAACGGCCAAGCTGGTTTTCATAGATGCGGCTCTGGCTTTCATGCACGCCCATCGACACGCCCCGCCCCAGCGGCGTCAGCGCATAGGCCGCATCGACCGCCTGCTCATAGGCGGCATGGCCAACCTCGTGAATGGTGGAATAGAGGCAGTTGAAGGGCTCGTCCTCGGCCACCCGCGTGGTGATCCGCACATCCGCCCCCGACCCCGAAGAAAACGGATGCACCGCCAGATCCAGCCTGCCGCGGGAAAAGTCATAGCCGAAGGTCTCGGCCAGACGACGCGCCAGGCGCAGCTGGGCCTCGCGCGCGAACAGCCCGCGCAGCGGCTCGGGCCGGCGGGGCGCATCCATGACCGCGGCGCGCAGGGCCACCAGCCGCGGGCGCATGGCGGCAAACAGCGCCGCGATCCGGGCCGAACGCGCGCCGGGTTCGTAATCGTCCAGCAGCGCGTCATACAGCGCCGCGCCCCGGTCCCCGCCATCGTCCGCGCCATCGATCAGCGCCGCCGCCTCCTCGCGCCGCAATGCAAGCACCCCGGCCAGATGCGGCAGGAACATCGCCACATCGTCGCGTTCGCGCGCCTGCGCCCAGACACCCTGGCTGATCGAGGTGGCGCGCGCGATCTCGGCCGCCAGCTGCGCCGGCACCCGTGTGGCGCGGGCATGGGCGCGGCCGATCCAGCGCAAGGCTGCAGCCCCGGCGGGATCGGGCGCCTCGGCCACCGCCAGCCATTCGGCCACTCGAGGATCGGCGCGTCGGTCGTGCAGAACGGTCTCAAGTGCCGCCATTTCCTCGGCGCGCTGGGCCGCGGCACCGCGCGGCATCACGGTTTCCTGATCCCAGCCCAGCCTGCCCATGATCTGGCCAAGCGCCTCGGTCTGGCGCTGGAAAGCCATCAACGCCTCGAACGCGGTCATGATATGCCCCCCCTGCCCGCACTGCGCAGCCCGTCCGCCACCGGATAGGCAACCACGAAGCGGGCATGAAGGATCATCACCCACAGCCCGACCGCCAGCGCCTGATGGGCAATCGCCCAGGCCACCGGCGCGCCCTGCATCAGCGTCAGGATACCCAGAACCACCTGCGCCAGCAGTACCGCAAAAACCCCGTGTACGGCCCGCCGCACCGCCCGATGCGGGCTCTTCCTGGCCCGAAGCCAGAACAGCAACCCGACAACCACCAGCAGATACCCCGCCATCCGGTGCAGGAACTGGACCATCGCCTCGTTCTCGAAGAAATTGCGCCACATCGGCACCAGATCGAGGCTTTCGGGCGGAAAGAACACCCCATGCATCAGCGGCCAGTCGACATAGACCCGGCCCGCCGCATTGCCGGCAACCAGCGCGCCCAGCAGGATCTGCACCAGCCCCAGATGCATGAGCCCGGTCGCACCGCCCATCTGGGCGCGGTCGCGCAGGCGGCGCGCCTGCATCAGCTCGGTCCCGCTGCGGCCCAGCTGCCCGATGTACCAGCTCAGCAGCCCCAGGATCACGAAGGCAAGGCCCAGATGCACCGCCAGACGATAGGGCGCGACCGCGAGCATGTCATCCTGCAGCCCCGAGGCCACCATCCACCAGCCGATCGCCCCCTGCACGCCGCCCAGCGCCCCCAGCAGCCAGAAGCGGCCCGACCAGCCGCGCGGCAGCCGCCCGGTCAGCCAGAGCGCCGCAAACCCTGCCGCCCAGACCAGCCCGATCAGCCGCCCGAGCTGGCGATGCCCCCATTCCCACCAGTAGATGACCTTGAATTCCTCCAGCGACATCCCGCGGTTCATCAACTGGTACTGGGGGATGAGCCGGTACTTCTCGAATTCCTCGGCCCAGGCATCGGCGCTCAGCGGCGGGATTGCCCCGGTCACCGGCCGCCATTCGGTGATCGACAGCCCCGAGCCGGTCAGCCGGGTCAGCCCGCCCACGATGACCATGATGACCACCAGCGCAAACAGCGACACAAGCCAGAGTCGCGCCGCACGACGTGCGCGCAGCGAAGCCGTCCGCGCGCCATCGGATGACGGTGCTGTGGCTGGTGGCCGGTTGCCGGAAACCTCCTCGAAGATGCTGCGCCTGCCGCTCATGTCCTGCCTTGCCATTCTGCGTTCGCGGAGACAGTAGGGCGCCGCCTGTGGCGCATCAAGGCCCCGATCCGGTTAGCACAGCATACCCGACCCCCGGTATCAGCGCGGCAAACCAGCGCAGCCTGACCGCCCGTTCCGGCGCGCAGTCGCATGGTGGATGCGGCATGCCCGGCCCGTCGAGGGGCAGCCTTCAGGCCTGGCCGGCGCGTCTGCCATGGCCAAAGATGCCGCGAAAGCGGTCAGGCCGGAACGGCGCAAGGTCGATATTGGGTTTCCGGTCAAGGGCAAGGTCGCGGATGATGCGGGCTGTGGCCGGGGCGCCGGTCATGCCCAGATGACCATGACCGAAGGCAAACAGGATGCCCCCGGCCGAAGGGGCCTCTCCGATCACCGGAACGCTGTCGGGCACCGAGGGGCGCAATCCCATCCAGTAGCTGGCTTGCTGTGTATCCAGCCCCCGGAACATCCGCCGCGCCTGCGCAAGCAGGACTTGCGCGCGACGGTAATCCGGCGGGGCCGACAGACCGGCGATCTCGACCGTGCCGGCGATCCGGAGCCCGTCGGCCATGGGCGTGGCAATGAAGCTCAGGTCACCATGCATCACCGGCCGTGAACAGATCGCGGCAGCGCCATCGATCATTGCGTGATAGCCGCGCTCGGTCTCGAGCGGAACATCCACCCCTGCTTGCCGCGCCAGTTCGCGCGACCACGCACCGGCCGAAACGACGATCCGATCAGCGCCCAATTCGCTGCCGTCGTCCAGAATCACCCGGCCTCCGGCCCCGGTGGGCACGAGACGGGCCACCCGCGCCCGGACAACCGCGCCGCCCGCAGCGATGAAGTCGCGTGCAAGCGCCGATACGACGCGCTTCGGGTCAACCACCTGACCGTGACGTTCCAGCAGCAACCCGCGTGCGAAATGTCCGGCCAGATTGGGTTCGATCTCGGCGATTTCAGCCGGACCGAGCCAGCGCATCGCCACCCCGTGCCGTTCGCGCAGGGCATGGGCGGCGCGTTCGCTGCGCGAGGGCGCGGTCGATTCCCAGACAATCAGCTGTCCGCGCCTGCGCACAAGGGCATCGAAACTGCCGGCGCCCAGCAGATCTGCATAGGCATCGACCGCCCCCGAGAGGAAGGGACGCAGCGCCGCAGCCGAAGCCGCGGCGTTCGATTCGCTGCTCGCCACGATCCAGCGCAGCAGCCACGGCGCGGCGCGCGGCACGTATCGCCAGCGCACATGCAACGGTGCTTCGGGATCCATGAGCCAACCCGGCACCTTTGCCAGCATCCCCGGAAGCGCCATCGGCACGATCGATTCCTCGCTGATCGAACCGGCGTTACCGGATGAGCAGGCCGAGCCGGGCTCTTCGGGGTCGATGAGACGCACCCGCACCCCTGCCCTGGCAAGCTGGAGCGCGCAGGCAGTGCCTATGATGCCCGCGCCGATGACGATTGCCGAGACTTCGGTCATCGCCTTCACCGGGCCATGGCCTGCGCGGCCCGACGCGGATCGGCCGCAGCACGACGGCTTCCGCCTTCGCGGCTGGCATCGATCATCAGGACAGAGCCGGCAAGCCACGACCAGTCCGGCCAGTCCACCACCCGATGGCCGAAATCTGCCAGTTGCCGTCTGACCGCCGCCGGTATCCGCTGTTCGACGCGCAGGACGCCGGGTTCCGATTCATGCGGCGAAAAGGATGACGGAAAGCTGTATGACGCCAGCCTCGGGGCCTCGATCGCCGCCTGAACATCCATGCCGAATACAACATGATTGAGAAACGCCTGCAGCATTGCCTGGGTCTGCACATCGCCACCGGGCGACCCGAAGGGCATGATCCGCTGCTTGCTGATCGCTATCGCCGGGTTCGGCGTCAGCCGTGGCCGTCGCCCCGGCGCCACGCGCGACGGATGACTGCGATCCACCCAGGATTGCTGCCCGCGGGGCGACATCACCATGCCGGTGCCGGGAATGACCGGCCCGTGAAACGACCCGTCGCTGGGCGTGGCGGAAAAGATGTTTCCGGCAGCATCGACAACGCAGACATAACTCGTGTCAAGCTGTGTCTCGGAAGGCGGCTCCACATTCACCACACCGGGCGCGGGGATGTCGGGTGATGCCACCCCGGCGCGAATCTTCTGTCTGCGGGCGGCCGCGAAGTCCGCCGAAAGCATCGTCCCGACCGGTACATCAACATGGTGCGGATCACCGACGAAGGCATCGCGGTCGGCTGCTGCGAGCTTGATCGCCTCGGTCACGAAATGCAGGTATTCTGCGCTGTTGTGGCCCAGGGCCTCGAGATCCACACCGTCAAGTATCGACAATGTTTCCAGCAACATGATGCCCTGACACCAGGGCCCGCAACCGAAGACCTCCCAATCGCGGAACCGCACGGAAATGGGTTCCTCGACGTCGACGGAGAATCCGGAAAGATCAGCCTCGCGCAACCAGCCGCCCTCGGCCTTGTGGAAGTCGACGATGCTGCGCGCGATATCGCCGGTATAGAACGCCGCTCTTGCAGCGGCGAGGCCGGCGGTTCGCCCCCCGCGGCGGGCCGCGGCCCTGTCCTCTTCGGCCATGAAGGACAGCGTTGCAGCAAGATCGGTCTGCAGGAAGAGGTCTCCGGGCTGCGGGGCACGGCCGCCGGGAAGATAGATCTCCCGGTTGGTCGGAAAGCGGGCATAGTTATCCTGATACCTGGCGATGAGGTCCGCCATCAGCGGGTACATGTGAAACCCGTTGCGCGCGAATTCGATTGCGTGTTCGGCGACATCGGCAAAACCCATGGTCCCGAAGCGATCCAGTGCGGTTATCCATGCATCCGGCGCAGCCGGAACCACGGTTCGCAGGATGCCAAGCGGAATCCTGCCTTCGTATTCCTCTTCGAAAACACGGATATCCGCAGCTGCCGGCCACGGGCCCACCCCGCTTATGGTCGCCAACCTGCCCGATCCGGCCTCGCGGATCATGATCGGCGCGACACCGGCAAAACCCACCAGTTCGCTTTCGAGCACACCCAGGGCAATGCCTGCGGCAACACCGGCATCAACCGCATTGCCGCCGCCACGCAGGATTTCATACGCTGCCTGGCTGGCCAGCGGATGGCCCGAGGCAACCGCAAACTCGCGACCCTGGACAACCGGACGAGATATCATTCTTGCATCCTCGGCTGAGTGCAGGAGGGTGGCAGCGTTGCGCCGCTGCCACACCGTTCTGCGATCAATCGATCCAGGGATCGTCGGCCCACATCGTTTCGAGCGTGAGGTAGACTTCCTCCACACTCGCGCGGAACGCTGCACCGTCGCGGAAATCGAGCACCATCTGGTTGCGTGCCGCAATTTCCTGAAACTCCGGATCATCCATCGTCAGGCGCACCGCTTCGGTGATCCTGTCCATGATTTCCTGCGGCGTGCCGGCAGGTGCTGCAATGCCACGAAGGGCGCCCCATTCCACAGCCGCACCATATTCTGCAAAGGTCGGAATATCCGGCGTCAGCCCGACGCGCTGGCTGGCAAGCACACCGAGAACGCGCGCCTGGCCTTCCTGATGGTGCGTGTAGGAGGCGCTTATCGTGGTCACGCCACCGTCGATATGGCCACCCAGCACCTGGTTGACCATTTCGGCCGCACCCTGCGAGGGAATGAAGTTGAATTCCACGCCCGCGGCCAGTTCGAGCGACTTCAGCGCCAGATGCGCCGCAGAGCCGATGCCTGCGCCACCGATGGTGACGGTACCGGGCGCGGCCCGCGCGGCATCCAGCAGTTCGGCGCCGGTCTGATAGGGCGTGTTTGCGCCCACCATGATGCTGTGCGGCTCGAAGGTGAAGGTGCCGGAGTATTCGAAGTCGTCGATGGTGTATTCGGCATCGGTTCCGAACAGCACCGTGACCACCCCGGGCATCGACAGCAGGCCCAGCGTGTAGCCATCCGGCGTGGCATTGGCGAGGCGCTGGTTCATGACCGCGCCGCCGGCACCGGGCACGTTGACCACCACGATATCCGCACCGTCGAGGTATTTCTGCAGGAACGGCTGGGCCTGTCGCGCCAGCAGGTCAAGTGCGCCGCCGGCCGAAAAGCCGACCATCAGCTCGATCTGCCGACTGGGGTAGTCCGATTGCGCGAAGGCTGCGGTCCCAGCCAGCAGCACGCTTGCACTGGCAAGCAGTCCGGTCATTCGTGTCATAGCTCTCTCCTTGCTTACGGCCCGTTGCTGGTTTCCGTCCACGGTGGTGCCGAGCCGCAGACGGCTGCCGAGGTCCTCAGCTGCCCTTCTCCATCGCCATCTTCTTCCGAAAGGCACGACGAACAGGCACGAACAGGACCACGAGTATGAGTATCGCGATAAGCTTGCTGATCGGACTGGCCAGCAGATAGCTCCAGTCACCGCGCGAGATCATCAGGGACATGCGCAGGTTCTGTTCGGCCATGCTTCCCAGGATGACACCAAGGATCATCGGCGGCAGCGGAAAGCTCAGACGCTCCATCGTGTAGCCAAGCAGTCCGAAACCGATCATCAGATAAAGCTGGAAACTGCTGTTGCTGACGGTGAAGAGGCCGAGAAACATCAGCGCAACGATCATGGGCGCCAGCAACACCTGTGGCGTACGGAGAACCTGGGCAAACAGGCGCGTCGCGATCAGCCCGCCCAGACCGACCAGGATCACCGAAGTGATCAGCATCTGAAGCATGAACCCATAGACGATCACGCCGTTGTCGCGAAACAGCGCCGGACCGGGCTGCAGGCCGTGAACAAGCAGGCCACCCATGATCAGGGCGGCAATCGCATTGCCCGGCACGCCAAGGGTCAGGGTCGGGATGAGTGATGCGGCATTGTCGGAACTGTTGCCGGTCTCTGCCGCCGCAACCCCACGGGGATTGCCGGTTCCGAAGCTCTCGGGATCGCGCGCCGCGCGCTTTGCCTCATTGTAGCTGAGAAAGGCGGCAATGTTCCCGCCCGCCCCCGGCAGGATTCCGACGGCAATGCCGATCGCGCTCGAACGCAGCCATGTGGGCACCAGCGAGACGAGCGCCCTGCCGTTCAACCGCGATCCCGACAGCCGAAGCTCGTCGCGCGAAACCCCGGTCTTGATTGCTTCTTCCGCCATGCGCAGCACCCGCGGCAGGGCAAACAGCCCGATCAGTACAACGACGATGTTCACGCCGTCGGCAAGTTCGAGATTGCCGAACGTAAAGCGCATGCGGCCGGTCAGCGTGTCCATTCCCACACTTGCGATGAGCAGGCCCAGAGTTGCGCTGATGAGCCCCTTGATGGGGTCTGAACCAAGGAGCACCGATATGGAAACCAGCCCGAAGGCCGCCACCCAGAAGTACTCTGCCGGGCCGAATGCCAGCGTGACCAGCGAAAGCGGCGGCGCAAGCAAGAGCAGGGCAAGGGCCGAAACAAGGGCGCCGATGGCCGACGAATAGCACGCTATCCGCAGGGCTTCGGCCGCCCTTCCCTTTCTGGCCATCGGATAGCCGTCGAATGTGGTGGCGATGGCAGAGGGCGTGCCGGGAATGTTGAGAAGAATTGCGGGAATCGCGCCCCCGTACATCGAACCGTTGTAGAGCCCGGCCATGAGTCCCAGTGCAACCAGCGGACTCAGGCCGAACGACAGCGGAATGAGCAACGCAAGCCCGATGGTCGTCGTCAATCCCGGAAGCGCGCCGATCAGGATCCCGATCAGCGTGCCCAGAAACATCGCCACGACGTTCTCGATGGTGGCAAGGGCCACGAAGGCCATCAGCAGTTGATCGAACATGGCTAGAAATCCCGCCAGAGTTCGATGATCCGCTCAGGGGGCAACCGGCGGTTCAGCAGCACCACGAAGACGACATAGACAGCCGCGGTGAATGCGATCCCGCTTGCCGCCGAAAGCCAGGGACGCCTCATTCCGATGGCCGTGGCGAACAGCGGCACGAACACGATGGTGGCGGTAAGAAACCCGATCTTCGGGAAGGCCACCGCATAGGTCACAACAAGCACAAGTGCGATCACGAATCTTGGCGCGTGATGAAAGAACGGCTGCGGTTCGACGCGCGAAGCCCGGAACAGTTCCCGAATCAGATACGCGACAGACAGAGCCAGCAGCAGCCCGGCAGCCAGTCTGGGAAACATAGCAGCGCGCGCCGACAACCCGGACACATAGTAGAGCGCCCACGCGGACAGGCCCACAAGCGCCAGCGCGGCGATCACGTCAGGCGTGGTGACGCTGCGGATAAGCCTCATCATGCTCCCTTCTTGTATCGCAATGCAATACTATTGATTGCATACCACGATATCCTGTATGCCACATCTGTCAATAACCTTTCATAAAGGCCAGGTACCGCAGAATGCCGATCAGCGATGACGCCACCCGCCCCGAGGACGACCGTCTCTATGTGGCCAGCGTGGCAAAGGCGTTTGCGGTTCTTGGCGCGTTCGAGGATGAACGGTCGGCGCTCGGCCTGGCCGAGATCGCCGAACGAAGCGGCATCGGACGCAGCGCGGCGCAACGCTTTGTCCACACCCTCAAGGTGCTCGGGTTCCTGCATCAGGAGCCTGCAAGTCGTCGGTACGGCGTCACGGCCCGCGCGCTGAGGTTTGCCAACGCCTACCTGCGCAACGATCCGCTTGTCAGCATGGCGTTTCCCTATCTGCGCGAAGCCAGCCGACGAACGAGCGAAACAGTCAACCTCACCCGCCTCGATGGTGCCGAAGTCATTTTTGTCACCCGTTTCCCGAGCAGCACCATCATCAGCGCCGACCTCGTTCTCGGATCGCGGCTGCCTGCCTACTGCTCGGCACCCGGCCGCGCGATGCTGGCCTTTGCCGGCCACGAACAGGCAGAGCGCGTTCTTTCGCAACGCCCGCGCCTGAAGATAACGCCGCACACGATAACCGATCTGGAGGCACTTCGTTCCCGACTCGAGGCAATCCGCAGTCGGGGATACGAGATCGCCGCCGAAGAGATCTTTCCCGGCGACATATCAATCGCCGCGCCGGTACATGGGGCGGACGGCAGGGTTGGTGCGGCAGTCAACATAGCCGTGGCCAGCCCGCGCTGGACTGTGGACGAGGTGCGCGAAAGACTGGCCCCGATCATCACCGAAACGGCACGGGCGATTTCCTCGCGCCCCAATGACCTGCCGGTTTCCACGCTCGGCTGATGCCGGCTCCGGAGGATGGTTTCGGCATCATCCGGCCGGCATCAGCCGCAGCGGTTTCAGTGCCTTGCTTCGGGCAGGATCACGACAAGATTGCCGTAATCGTCCACGGAAAGCGTTGCACCCGAGGGCACGACAAGGGTCGATTCACGTTCCTCGACAATCGCGGGGCCGGATAGCCTGTCGCCCACTCTCAGGCCATAGCGATCATAGACGCCGGCTTCGACGAAATCGCCGGCCTCGCCGTCAAACACCAGGCGGGCGCCCTTGCGCGCCGCCGCGCCGTCGCTGCCCTCTCCGGCTGCGGCGCGCATCGGGGCCAGATCCGGATAGGGGCCGGTAACCACCACGCGCCACGACACCACCTCGGCCGGCATGCCGGCCTCGGTACGGCCGTAAAGCGCCCTGTATCCGGCTTCGAAGGCCGCCAGCAAGCTGGCCCGGTCGCCGTCGCCAAGCAGAGCCGGTGGCACCGCCACATCCACCTGATATCCCTGACCGACATACCGCATCGAACAGCCGTGGCTTACGCTGAAGGCCGCTTCGTCGAGACCCGAGCCGCGCAACAGCGCCCTCGCCTCGCGCTCCAGTTCCTCCATCGAGGCCCGCAGCGCGCCGAGGTCGAGGGCGTCGATTTCGGCAACGCCACCGCGCACGAATTCGAACGACATCGGCGCCGCCAGAAAGCCGAAGGCAGAGGCAACACCGGCGCCGGCCGGGCAGATGACCCGGCGCATCCCCATCTTGCCGGCCACGGCACAGGCATGCACCGGCCCGGCGCCGCCGATCGGGGCCATGGCGAAATCCGAGCTTCGCAGACCCTTTTCCAGCACATGGATGCCGGCAGCCTGGGCCATGCTTTCGTTCACCGTCTGATGGATACCCCAGGCGGCCTCGACAACGCTCAGGCCAAGCGGTCGGGCAATGCGCTCTTCGATGGCGCGCTCTGCCGCGGCGCGGTCAAGCTTCATGGCTCCGCCAAGGAAGGCATCGGCATCGAGATACCCCAGAACCAGGTCGGCATCGGTGACGGTGGCATCGGTGCCACCCTGGCCATAGCAGGCCGGTCCGGGCACCGCGCTTGAACTGTCCGGGCCGACCTGGATCAGCCCCATCCGGTTGACCCGCGCGATGGAACCGCCGCCAGCGCCGATCTCGATCATGTCGATCACCGGCACCTTGAGCGGCAGGCCGCTTCCCTTCTTGAAGCGGTAGATGCGGGCGACCTCGAAATCGGTGCTGCGACTGGGCACCTGGCCCTCGATCAGCGCTGCCTTGGCCGTGGTGCCGCCCATGTCGAAGCACAGGATGTTCGGCTCGCCGGTCAACCGCCCGATCAGCGCCGTTGCCTGCACGCCACCCGCCGGACCGGACTGCACAAGGCGGATCGGAAATGCGGCGGCGGTGGACTGATGGACGGTACCGCCGTCGGACTGCATGAGAAACAGGTCGCGGTCGATGCCCATGTCGCGGATACCCGCCGAAAGCCGGCGAATGTAGCGATGAAAGATCGGCTGTACATAGGCGTTTGCGACCGTGGTCGAGGCGCGTTCGTATTCGCCGATTTCGGGCATCACCTCGGAAGAAATGGAAATCGTGCAATCAGGAAGGGCCGCCTGAAGGATTTCCTTGATGCGCCGTTCGTGAACCGGATTGCGGAAGGCATGCAGAAGGCAGACCGCCACCGCGCCGATGTCCTGGCCTGCCAGATCCCGTGCTGCCTGCTGCACGCTGGCTTCGTCCAGCGCCACGACAACCGCGCCATCATGGGCGATGCGCTCGGTCACTTCCAGCCGCAGCGCGCGCGGGACCAGCGGTTCCACCGCCGAGATGAACAGATCATAGGTATCATAGCGCCATTCACGCCCGATCTGCAGCACATCGCGGAAACCCGCCGTGGTGATCAGTGCGGTGCGCACACCCTTGCGTTCGATCAATGCGTTTGCGACCAGCGTGGTCCCGTGGATCACATGGTCAACTGCCGCAGGATCCACGCCGTTTTCGCGCAGGATGATGCCAATTCCCTCGAGCACCCCGCGCGAGGGATCGTCGGGGGTGGTCAGAACCTTGCCGTTGCGCAGCTGTCCGGTGGCCGGATCCTGCATGACAAGATCGGTAAAGGTTCCGCCGATGTCGACGCCGATTCTCATGTCGCGTTCCGTTCAGTTGTCAGTGGGTTGGGCGCCATAGGCGCTTGCGGCTGCTGCGGGTGTCACCAGACCGTCGTCGATGTCGCGCGCCAGTGCCGTCGGGTCACGTTCGGACGCCGGGTACATGCCGCCGCCGCCGGGGGTATCGAAGGTCACGACATCGCCGCGCTTCATCACCTGCACGGTCTTTGACGGGATGATGGCGCCATTCAGCCGGTCGACGCCGCAGCTGCCGGCACTTCCGCCGAGCAATCCGCCGGGCGGGAACTTCACCCGCTCGTGCCGGATCACGAAGGTCAGCGGATCGTCGCTGACCGACTCGAAGGATATGCGCTGCCCCTGCCCGCCGCGGTACTTGCCTGCACCGCCGGAATCCGGGATCAGCGCCTTTTCCCTGACCAGAAGCGGCGTTGTGTTCTCGAATTCCTCGATCGGCGTGTTGGCCACATTGGAGGGAAAGCTCAGGCAGGCGGGCCCGTCCATCGTTGGCCGGGCGCCATGGCCGCCATTCATGAAGAACATCCGCACGAACTTGCGCCGGCGCCTGTCGGTGCCCTTGAAATAGACGTTCCACAGCGGCGAACCGCTTTCGGCTGCGATTTTGCCGGGAATGATCTGTGACAGGGTTCGGTAGATCACGAACGGCAGATAATGCCCTGAAAGATGCCGCCCCCATACCGGCGCCGGCCGCCGCGGGTTGAGCAGGCATCCCTCGGGCGCGAGGATGCGGATCGGGCGCAGGCTGCCGTCATTGTTGGGTGCGGTCGGATCCAGCGCGCATTTCAGCGCATAGACGCTGTAGGAAAAGGTGAAGTTCAGCGGCGAATTCACCGGCCGGTCGATCTGGTCGGCGGTACCGGTGTAATCCACTTCCAGTTCGCTGCCCTGCTTGCGGATCGTGCAGCGGATCGACAGCGGATGATCGAAGCCGTCGGCAGTGACCTCGTCGCTGAAGGTGCCGTCGGGGATGGCCGAAATCATCTCGCGCATGCTGCGTTCGGACCGGTCCAGGATTTCCTCGGCGACCTCGGTCAGATCCTCGATGCCTTCCTCATCCAGAAGCTTCAGCAGCCTTTCGGTGGCGATGTCATAGGCGGCGAACTGGGCACGGATGTCGCCGAGCGTTTCCTCGGGCTCCCGCACGTTGGCGGCGATGAAGGCAATGACGTCCTCGTTTTCCTCGCCGCGGCGCTTGATCTTGGCAACCGGGATCGTGAGCCCTTCCTCGTAGCTGTCGCGTGCATCGGGTCGGGGCGCACCGCCGATATCGACGGTATGGAAGGTGCCGCCCAGATAACCGATGAGCTGGCCATTCCGGAACACCGGCTGGAACATCGAGATGTCGTTGAGATGTCCGGTCCCGAGCCAGGAATCATTTGAAATCAGCACGTCGCCGGGTTCCAGCGTTTCGCGCGGATAGCGCTTGAGCACCGCACGCAGGGTCCGCGGCATGGTGCCGATGAAGGATGGAATGGACCGCGAGGACTGCGCAAACTGACGACCCTCGGCATCGAGAAAGGAACACGTCAGATCCCAGTTCTCGCGCACCACGACCGAAAACGATGTGCGCACGAAGGTCTGGGCGACCTCGTCCATGAGGCCGGTCAGGCGTTGCCACAGGATGCCGAGCTGGATCGGCCCGAGTCTGGATGGCATGGGTAGTCCTTTCTGCTCGTTTCAGGGCCGGCCATAGACCGGCGTGCGCCATTCGGGGTGCGCGGCGTCACGCCCCGATGCGATGGCGAAATACCGTTCCTGCAGCGCGGCGGTAATCGGGCCCACGCGCCCTTCGCCCACGGCAAGCCCGTCGATACCGATCACCGGCGTGATCTCGTTACCGGTGCCGCAGAAGAACACCTCCTGCGCGGCATAGAGCTCGCTGCGGCCGATCGCGCGTTCCTGCACCGGATTGCCGAACCATTCCGAAAAGCCGGTAATCAGCGTGTCCCGGGTGATGCTTTCCAGAATGTGCTGGCTACGGTCCGGGGTCGATGGCACGCCATCCCGGATCAGGAAGATGCAGGCGCCGGGGCCTTCCGATACATGGCCTTCGGGCGTCAGCAGGATGGCGTTGTCATAGCCGTCCTGTTTTGCCTGGATCGCCGCCAGCCGGCCGTTGAAATAGTTGGCCGACGACTTCACCCGCGGCGGTCCGGAATTGTCCGTAAGCCTGGTCCAAGAACTGACCTGGGCCGTGCAACCTTCCCGCGATTGCCGGGTCGAGGGGCGAAAGACGCAGGAAATGAACATGCCCACCGGCTCGGTTGCGGTCATGAAACCGTCCTCGTCCACATAAAGGTGGATGCGCATGTGCACGCTTTCACGCGCTTCGTTGACACGCAGCAGCTCGCACACCATCTCGCGCAGGGTGTCGCGGTCCCAGGGGTGCGCACCGATCCGCATGACCCGGGCAGAATATTCCAGCCGCGCCAGATGCTCTTCCAGCCGGAAGACATGCAACTGCTCGTCCTCGGGGTTCCAGTAGGCCCGCAGGCCTTCGAACACGTTCACCGACGAGGTTATTGCCGGAGACAGGCAATGGATGCGTGCCTCGGCAAAGGGCACGAGCTTGCCGTTCAGGATCATGTAATCGCCGTTGCGCGTGGCCATGGCCTGTCCTTTTCCTTCGAAGTCTGATTCTCAACCGTCCTGCGGAGGACGGGATTCGGTTCCCGGGCCGAGGTCATAGGTCTTGCGACGTTGCCGCCAGACCAGCAGCGTGATGACCAGCAGGACGACGGTCAGCACCATCAGCACCGGCCGGCTGAAGAAATAGTTGGCCCAGCCATCTGCGGCGTGAACAAGCAGCAGGGTCTGGCGGATCGAGCGCTCCAGGATGGGCGCAAGGATGAACCCGATCAGCAGCGGGACAAGCGGTATGCCGATCCGGGTCAGCAGATAGCCCAACAGACCGAAGACAAACACCAGCTGCACATCGAACAGCGACCCGCGCATTGCATAGGCGCCCGCGGATGCCATCACCAGCACCGCCGGGAACAGCAGCCGCCGCGGAACGACAAGCAGCCGCTTTGCCAGCGGGATGAACAGCGTGCCCACCCCGAAGTTCACGAAATTGGCCAGCAGCATGGCGGTGAAGATCGCATAGAGCGGGACGGGATTTGCGCTGAAGGCCATCGGCCCCGGGGTTATGCCCTGGATCATGAAGGCCCCGAGGATCAGCGCCGCGGCGACATCGCCGGGAATGCCGAAGGCCAGCAGCGGGATCATGTTTGCCCCGGACACGGCATTGTTTGCCGCTTCGGGCGCCACGACGCCTTCGATCGAACCCTTCCCGAATTTTTCGGGCTCCCGGGAAACGCGCCTGGCCTCGTTGTAGGCCAGAAACGCCGCAACCGTCGCACCCAGCCCCGGCAAGGCCCCGATCACGGTGCCGATTGCCGACGACCGCAGGGTCAGCGGGGTCAGATCCCGGATCTCGGCCCAGGACAGATGATTGTCCTCGCGTCGGGGCGAAAAGCTGACGGCACGCTCGGCAAGGCTGCGTGTGGACCGCTCCATCTGCAGGAACACCTCGGACACCGCCAGCAGCCCGATCAGCATCGGAATGAGCGGAATACCATCCATGAGTTCCAGTTGCCGGAAGGTCAGACGCGGCGTGCCGGTGATCGGATCGAGCCCGATACAGCCGATCAGCACCCCGAGCAGCATCGCCACCAGACCTTTCCACGGCGGCCGTCCCGACAGTGAACCCAGGGTCAGCAACGAAAAGCCGACCAGAAGCACATACTCGCCCGGGCCGAAGCGCACGGCAATCGCCGCAAGCGTACCGGCCGCGACGATCAGGCAGATATCGCTGAAGGTATCCCCGGTGACCGAAGCAAACAGGGCAGCGCGCGCGGCCTTTCCGCCCTTGCCCTGACGGGCCATTTCATTGCCGTCGATCACCGTGGCCGCCGCGGCCGGTGTGCCCGGTGTCCGGATCAGGATGGCCGCCAGGCTGCCGCCGAACAGCGACCCCTTGAACATCCCCAGCATCATCGGAATGCCGATCCAGGGATCGAAATAGAAGGTGAATGGCACCAGCAGCGCCACAGCCATGGCCGCCGTGAGACCCGGAATCGAGCCCAGGACCTGACCCAGGACGACGCCGATCAGAACCGCGAGCAGGGTCTGCCAGCTCAGTGAAAGGCTGATGCCTGCGATGATGGCGTCAAGATCCATGCCGCAAGCCTAGATCAGGGGCCAGGCCGACATGATCGCGCCCTTGGGCAGTCGGATCATGAAGCCGCGTTCGAACAGCAGGTAAACCGCAAGCGCCAGCCCGGGCGGCACCAGCAGCAGATACGGCCAGCGCCGTTCACCCAGCAGCAGGGCAACCACCGCCAGCAACAGCATGCTCGACAGATAGAACCCGGCCAGCGGGATCAGGCTGTGCCCGTAGATCAGACACAGCGCAACGATGATTGCCAGGCGAAAGGGATGCCGGCTCTCGCCTGCACCCGCCGCCGGCGCTGGCGTGGCGCCTTCGTCGCGGGGCGCGCGCAGCCACAACATGGCAAGCCGCAAGGCGCACAGCACCGCGATTGCAGCCGCAACCGCATAGGGCAGCGAACGCGGTGTCAGCGTGGCACCCGCCGCCATCCGCGAGACCGGAATGCCGGCGGGGACCACGACGAACCAGAGCACGCCGGCCAGCATCAGAAAGCCGACCAGCAGCAGGGTTTCGCCGATACGCGTCTCAAGCCACATTCAGGTCACTCCGCAAGGGGATGCGGCACGCCCGGTGGGGCGTGCCGCAAGACAGTCTGATGTCGACTCAGTTATCCAGCATCCCAAGCGCCTCGAGCGCCTCGGTCATGCCTTCGATGTCGCGCAGGATCATGGGGTGGAATTCCGCATTGCCAAGGTAGGCCAGGTTGGCGTTCAACCTCTCGGCCACCTGCTGGAAGCGTTCGGTCTCGACGATCTCGCCGATCATCTCGTCCCACAGGGCCACGACATCGTCGGGCATTCCGGCCGGGCCGGCGATGCCGAAAAAGATCGACGGCGCCAGCGGGGACCCCAGATCGAGATAGGTGGGCACATCGGGCAGTTCC
Organism: Paracoccaceae bacterium; assembly: GCA_007128865.1. GTDB lineage: Bacteria > Pseudomonadota > Alphaproteobacteria > Rhodobacterales > Rhodobacteraceae > Rhodobaculum. Next base: position 1,353 of record SKWP01000086.1, on the reverse strand, counting down.
GCAATACGCTCCGGCCCGCTTTCCGCAATGACACGGACATCGCCCGCCGCCATCGGAACCGCGAAATCCGAGATCACCCCCATGTCAAGGGTATCGCCCAGCAACCCGGCCAGAACCTCGCTGCTGCCCTGCATGGGAATGAAGGTTCCCTCCACGCCCAGGGCATCGAACAGCGCCTCGGTCGCCACATGCGGGGCACCCCGCACCGCGGCGGTGGACCAGCGCAGGCGCCCCGGATTCTCGCGCATCCATTCCACCAGCTCGTCGAAGTCCTGCCAGGGCTTGCCCGATGGCACCATCATCGGATGCGGGCTGGTGACGAAACGCGCGATATAGGTCAGATCGGTCGCGGGCTCATAGGGCAGTTCACTGAAATTCCGCGCCATGACAACCGGACTGGCCGACACGAAGCCGATCGTGTAGCCGTCCGGCGCCGATCGCGCGACCGAACCCACACCGATGGTTGCCCCGCCTCCGACACGGTTTTCCACCAGCACGTTGACGCCCAGACGCTCCTGCGCCTGTTCGGCGATCGCCCGGGTAAAGGTGTCGCCGCCGCCACCCGCGGCAAAGGGCACGACCATGGTGATGGCGCGGTTGGGATAGTCGGCAAGGGCATCGCTTGCCGCAAAGGGCAGAAGTCCGATCCCTATCACCGCCGAAATCAGGTGTCTGGCTGTCATCTCGCTCTCCCAGTTGGTTCGATCATTTCGGGTTCTGGCATCGGCCACCCGTCCTTGCGCGGCATAACCCACCGTGCCCCAAGGTTCGAAGAGTTTGGTTGCTGTGTCAATAATACTTTTCGCCCCGACCCTCGTTTTCCGCAGCTTTCGCGCGGCAGCCCCATCATGCAGGCCTGCAACCGGCCCCGGACAAGACGGCAGCCATTCCTCATGGCGCCACCATGCCAGCGTTCCGCCGGCCATGGAAGCCGGATGACGCCAATCTGCCGGCGAATCTGCGCCACTGCTGGCCGCAGCGTCGGTCAGCCCTGGCCGGCTGCCCGCAAAAGCGCCTCGACGTCAAGAGACGCCTCCAGATGCGATGCGAGCGCGTCGAGCGTCGCCTCCACCGATGCATCATGGCTGTAGTCGCCGCCACGCCCCCCCAGCGCCTCCAGAAAGGCCGCGCGAAACCCGTCGGCGGCAAACATCCCGTGCACATAGCTGCCCGCAACCCGCCCGTCGGCCGATACCGCACCGTCCGGCCCGGAGGCCAGACAGGCAAAGGGGCGGGCACAGTCAGGCCCCGCGGTTTGCCCCATGTGCATCTCGTAGCCCGAAATCGCCGCCCCGCTTCCGGCATGCCGCCCGGTGACCGCCGCCAGCCGCTTGACCGGCGCCATCACCGTCT
>SKWP01000349.1 GCA_007128865.1 Paracoccaceae bacterium | reverse complement strand
GCGAAAGGCACTGCAAGACTTCTGGAAGGCGGTCAGTGAAGCCGCACGGTTTTCGCCGATCCTGCGCAGCCCGTGGGACCGGGCAGCCGGAAATCACAGTCTGGACCTGTCGCCCGGCTATCTGTTCATGGAAGGGTTGAGCCGTCTGTTCTCGCCCTGTGAACTTTTCCCGCTTGGCATGGATGGTGCCTTGCCCAGCGGCCGCCGCAGGCATGCGGGAAGATTGTATTCGTTTCATGCGAATTCGCGGGTCTTTCGGATCGCCATGTCGTTTTTCACACTGGTGTTGCCTGTTCCAACCTGGATCGCGACAGGCAGATGAGCACGCTGTTGCGAACATCGCGTCATGCATTTGCATGGCTTCCGCAGCCCAGCCTGCCTGCGTTGATCCTCGGCACGCTGTTCTTCATGGCCTCGCTGACACCCAGCCTCGTGCCACGCGAAACCTGGGTACAGGCGCTCCTGAGCGGTGTGAGCCTCGCAGCAGGTCATGCCATCGGGCTGATGCTGTCGGCGCTGTGGCAGAGGCTGGAGTTCCCGCGCCTGCCGCACCGGGCGCTGGCGCGCATCCGCGCGGCAGTGGCGCTGCTCTGCCTGATGGCAACTGCCGTGGCGCTCTGGCAGGCGTCGGAATGGCAGAACGGGTTGCGGTCCCTCATGGAGATGCCGCCTGTAGAGTCCGTGCGTCCATTTACCATCGCCGGGGGGGCGGCGGTGGTGTTTCTGATGCTGGTCTGGTTCGCGCGACTGTCGTGGCTGGTTGTCCGGAAACTGTCGGACGCGCTGTCCCGCGTGCTGCCCGGCCCGCAGGCATTTCTGGCTGCAATCACGCTAACTGCGCTCCTGTTCTGGAATATTGGCAATGGCGTGCTGGTACGCGAGGTTCTGACTGCGTTTGACCGCCTCTATGCCGGGCTTGACGGGGTGTTCGAGGAAACCAGCCCCCGCCCCGACGATCCCCGCAAGACCGGTGCGCCCGAGTCGCTGATCGGCTGGGACGAACTGGGGCGAACAGGCCGCGCGATGATCGCCGCAGGCCCTGATCGAGCCCAGATCGAGGCCGCAACAGGCGCCCCGGCGCAAGAGCCCCTGCGCGTGTATGTCGGGCTGAATGCGGCCCCCGATCCAGAGGCCCGTGCCGCCCTGGCTCTGGACGAACTCAAACGCATCGACGCATTCTCGCGGGGCACACTGGTGATCGCCACGCCCACCGGGACTGGCACGGTCAATTCGCGCGGACAACAGGCGCTCGAATACGTGCTGCAAGGCGATGTGGCGACCGTGTCCGTCCAGTATTCCTATGTGGCCAGTTGGCTTGCGCTGCTGAGCGACCCTGAATACGGAGTCGAGACGGCGCGCGCTGTCTTTTCCGAAGTCTATGGTCATTGGCGCACACTGCCCCCTGACACGCGGCCGGCGCTGTACCTCAATGGGCTGAGCCTTGGGGCGCTGAATTCCGAATTGAGCCACGATCTGCATCAGGTCGTGGGCGATCCGTTCAACGGTGCGCTGTGGGTCGGGCCGCCGTTCAACAGCCCCACATGGTCGGAAGTGACACGAAACCGCAATCCCGGCACGCCTGCCTGGTTGCCCAGCTATCGCGACGGCAGTGCCGTACGTTTCATGAACCAGACCGGCCTGACATCCAATGCCACTGCGCCCTGGAGCAGTTTTCGCATCCTGTATCTTCAACACGCCAGCGACGCCGTAACGTTCTTCGATCCTCAAGCGGCCTGGCGGCGCCCAAACTGGATGATCAGCCCGCGCGGGCCTGATGTTTCGCCTGATTTCCGCTGGCTGCCCGTGGTCTCCTTCCTTCAACTCGTGGTAGATATCATGACCGCGATCAAGCCGCCCCAGGGCTACGGGCACAGATATTCTTTCGACAGCTACGCCCGGGCATGGGCAATGCTGTTCGACCATGCGGATTGGGCCGATGACAGACTCGACGCGCTTGTCAATAGCGTCGCTCCACCGGGATGAGTACACCGTCAGTTCCCGACCGCCAATAGAGCCAAACCCCAATCGGTTGAGATAGAACCAGCACCTGCGAGATGTCGACTGCTGACTCGGCCCTTGATCGCGGGACCGCAGGTTTCCCCCACAGACGGACCGCGCTCCCATGACCTACGCCAACCTCGAGTCCTTCCCCGGCGCGACCACGGTTCGTCCTGCTGGCTTGAGGCTCTGCTCATTCGAGCAACCCTCGTTGAAAGCCGCCAGTGTAGGGCGAACCACCCCGTCCCAGGCCAGCCGCAGAAGGACAGACGGTCTTGCTCCACCTCGGCCGCCAGAAACCTATCGAGCAGCATCAATCTCATGACCCTTGCCTTGCCGCGCGGTCTGCTGAAGTCAAACGCCTCGGCGGTCCCGGACCTCCATAGCCCGATCCCCGAGGCCGTGCAGCGCCAGGACGAAGGACCCGCGCATGCCGCGTTCCTGCGGCACCACCACGCCATGGCAGCGCATATCGCCGAAAGCTACCCAGGCAGCGACGCGGCCGTGACGATGGGTGACGGCGCGGCCTGACCGGGCGCGTTACAGCACTTCGAACAGGCCCGCGGCGCCCATGCCGCCGCCCACGCACATGGTCACGACCACATGGCGGACACCGCGGCGGCGGCCCTCGATCAGGGCATGCATTACCAGCCGCGCCCCGCTCATGCCATAGGGGTGCCCCAGCGCGATGGCGCCGCCGTTGACGTTCAAGCGCTCGGAAGGGATTCCCAGCGCCCTCTGGCAATGCAGGACCTGCACGGCGAAGGCCTCGTTCAGTTCCCAAAGCCCGATATCGTCGACCTTCAGTCCCTGCGCCTCCAGCAACTTGGGCACCGCGTAGACGGGGCCGATGCCCATCTCGTCTGGCGCGCAGCCCGCCACCGCCGTCCCGCAATAGCGTCCCAACGGCGTCAGCCCCTCGCGCCTTGCGGCCGCGCCCGCCATCAGCACCAGCGCCGCAGCGCCGTCGGATTGCTGGCTGGCGTTGCCCGCGGTGATGCAGCGCCCTTCGGAGAACCGCTGGCCAGACCGCAGCACCGGCGACAGCGCCGCCAGCCCAGTGGCCGTGGTGTCCGGGCGGTTGCATTCGTCCCGCGATATCGTCACCGCGCGGCGCGTCACCTCGCCGGTTTCTCGGTCCTGCACCAGCATGCTGGTCGTGAACGGCTCTATTTCGGCGTCAAAATGGCCGGCAGCCTGTCCGGCGGCGCTGCGCTGCTGGCTGAGCAAGGCAAAGGCGTCCTGATCCTCACGCGGGATCCCATAGCGCGCGGCGACGAGCTCGGCCGTTTCAATCATGGTCATGTAGAGGTCGGGCCGGTGTTCGGCCAACCAGGGGTCGACCGCGCGGTGACGGTTTCGGTGTTCGGTCTGAACAAGGCTAAGGGAATCGACGCCACCGGCCACCACCGCCTCCATACCCTCGACCATGATCTGGCTGGCGGCGATAGAGACCGCCATCAGTCCGCTGGCGCATTGGCGATCCACGCTCATCCCTGGCACCGACGCCGGCAACCCCGCCCGCAGCGCCGCCTGACGCGCGATGTTGAAGCCCGCAGTTCCCTGCTGAAGCGCTGCGCCCAGCACCACATCGGCGATGCGCGCCGGGTCAAGCCCGCTGCGCGCGACCGCCTGTTGCACCACGAAACCGGCCAGCGTCTGCGCCTGCGTGTCGTTGAACGACCCGCGATAGGCCTTGGCGATCCCGGTGCGCGCAACGGCCACGATCACGGCGTCATCCATCGCTGCCTCCGTCCCGCCAGGCGCGGGAGATGGTCCGCGGCGCAGGCGTCATTGCGGTTTGTTTTGGTTGAGATCGGCGAACCGCCCGCCGGTTTCCGCCAGCCGTTCAAGCAGCGGGGGCATCCGCCAGAAATGCGGGGCTTCGCTGGACAGGGTGCGCACTCGGTTGGCGATCCGGTCCAGCCCGATGCGGTCGGCATAGTGCATCGGACCGCCCTGTTCCCTTGGAAAGCCATAGCCGAACAGAAGGGCGGCATCGATATCGGCCGGGCGCAGGGCGGTGCCATCGGCCACGACGCGCGCGCCCTCGCAGATCATCGCGGCAAGATAGCGGTCGCAGATTTCCTGATCTGAAAAATCCCGCAAGGGCGGCGCCGCGTCCGCGCGCTCGGCCGCGACAAGGGCGGCAAGCTGCGGGTTCTCCCGCCGCTCGGGACCGGAGTAATCGTAATATCCCATCCCGGTCTTGCGCCCGAACCAGCCATTCTCGCACAGCCGGTCGGCGACGGCGACATAGCGTTCTTCGGGCGGACGCGTGGGGGCGCGCCGCTTTCGCGTGGCCCAACCGATGTCGAGACCGGCCAGATCGGCCACCGCGAACGGTCCCATGGCAAAGCCGAACCGCTCCAGCGCGGTGTCGATCTGCGTCACGCTGGCGCCGTCGATCAGCAGGTAGTCGGCGACCTTGCGGTAATGCGACAGCATCCGGTTGCCGATGAACCCGTCGCAATTGCCGCCTCGGACCGCGACCTTGCCCAGCCGTTTCGCCAGGGCAAAGCCTGTGGCGACAAGGTCGGGTGCCGTGTGCCGACCGGGAATGACCTCTACCAACCGCATGATATGGGCGGGCGAAAAGAAATGCAGGCCGATCACGGCTTCGAGCCGGGTGCTGGCCTCGGCGATGCTATCAATGTCCAGAAATGAGGTGTTGGTCGCAAGGATCGCGCCGGGCTTGCAGATGCGGCCAAGGTCGCTGAACACGGCGCACTTGATGGCCATGTCCTCGAACACCGCCTCGATCACGAGGTCGGCTTTGGCTAGGACGGCGGTGTCGGTCGCAAGCTGCAGCGCCCCGGTGAGCAGCGCGGTGTGCCGGTCTGCCGTGATGCGCCCGCGCTTCAGCGCGCCGTCCAACACCGTCCGGATGGTGGCGCGGGCGCGTTCGGCGGCGGCGCTGTCACGCTCGATCAGTGTGACCGGAAGATCCGCCAGCAGGAAGGCGGCAGCGATCCCGGCACCCATCGTCCCACCGCCGACGACCCCGACCGCGGCGACTGGGCGCGGGGTCAGCCGGGCCTCGGGAATGTGACGCACCAGACGCTCCACCTGAAAGGCGTGGCGCAGACCGGCATGGGCATCAGTGGCGCGCAGATCGTGAAAAAGTCGCCGCTCCAAGGCAAGCCCCGCGTCGAAGTCCCCTGCACTGGCCGCGACCGCCTCGATGGCCGCATGGGGGGCGGGCCGCCGCCCCTGGGCCGCACGCGTGCGCGCCGCCGCAAGGGCGGCGCTGTCCTCAGGCACCGTCAGCGCGCTTGCGCAGCGCGGGGCGATCCACTTTTCAAGAACCTGGCGTGCAAGGCCCAACGCCGCCACGCGCGGTGCGGCATCGTCCAGCACCCGGTCGATCAGGCCAAGCTGCAGCGCCTCGCCTGGGCCGATGGGCCGGCCGCCAAGGATAAGGTCAAGGGCAGCAGCCATGCCGATCAGCCGCGGCAGCCGCTGTGTTCCGCCGGAGCCGGGAATGAGGCCCAGCCTGATCTCGGGCAGGCCAAGCTGCGCACCGGGCAGCGCGGCGCGCAGGTGCGTTGACAGCGCGACTTCCAGCCCGCCGCCCAGCGTCGCCCCGTGCAGCACCGCTACGACCGGCACCGCCGCCGCCTCGATAGCCTTGCAGACATCAGGCAGCGCGGGCGGTTTCGGGGCGGCGGCGAATTCCGAAATGTCCGCGCCAGCGATGAAGCCCGCGCCACAGCCATACATCGCGATGGCCCGCACGTCGTCCGACAGGTCGTTGATGGCCTCCAGCAACGCCGCGCGCAACGGCTGGCTCAGCGCGTTGACCGGCGGGTTGTCGATGCCCACCAGCAGGATGCCGTCGATCCGCTCGACCCTCAGCAAGTCGCGCATCGGACCGCCCCTTTCCGCCCGGTGCGCCCTGTCCTGCGGGCCTTCGTGGCTGTGGCAAACACGGCCATGCGCGGCTAGTCGCCCCTGCCCGTGTCCACTGGCGCGCGGACAAGGCGGCGGTTGGCGACCGGCACGAGTTCCTTGGCCGTCTCGCGGGTCAGCCCGCCCTGCCAGCGGGGGCTGCGACGTTCCAGGAAGGCCTGCACGCCTTCCGCCGAATCCGGGTGCTGGCCCGACCAGCGCAGCGCGTGGTGTTCGCGCAGCCAGACCTGATGCATGTCCACGCCCAGATGCTCGAGGATCATCGCCTTTGCCAGTTCGGCAGAGTTGGGCGCGGCATTGGCGGCGATGTCCCGCGCCATCCGCAGCGCCTCGGCCAGAACCTGTTCGCGCGGCACGGCACGGTTGACCAGCCCGATGGCGGCAGCTTCCTGCCCCATGATCGGACGACCGGTCAACAGCAGTTCCATTGCCCGTGCCAGTCCGACAAGCCGGGGCAGAAGGGCAGTCGACCACAGTTCGGGCGTCACACCCCGGCGCACGAACGGGAACACCAGCTTGGCTTCCTCCGACATGATGCGGATGTCACACATCACGGCCCATGTTGCTCCCATCCCCGCCGCGTGGCCGTTGATCGCCGCGATGACCGGCTTGCGCACCTCCCAAGGCAGGATGCCCCCTTCGGGCGGACCCGCAGGACGGTCGGCCCAGCGGGAAAAGTTCTTGCCGTCCTTGGACAACGACGCACCGGCGCTGAAGGCCTTGCCTGCACCGGTCAGGATGATCGCGCGAACATCGTCACGGCCGTCGAGATCCTCCATAGCCAGCCGCACCTCGCGACTCATGTCCTGGATCATCGCGTTGAGGGTTTCGGGACGGTTCATCGTGATCATGCCGACCCCGTCGCCCGTTTCGACGAGGATGTGTTCGTAAGTCATGCGCCTGTCTCCCTCATGCGTGTCCCCTCCGCCTATTGGCCCTCGTCACCGGCCGCCGGGGCGGTCTGCTCGTCCGCCTCGCCGAGAATTCGGTGAACCAGGGCGCGCGTGCTGCGGTAGTCGGTCTTGCCGTTGACCTGCACGGGGACGGCATCGAGGAACAGGACGTGACGTGGCACCTTGAAACCGGCCAACTGGGTGCGGACGTGCTGGATGACCGTTTCGGGCGTCACATTGGCGCCCTGACGCAGTTCGACCACGGCCGCGACGACCTCGCCGAAGACCGGATCGGGGGCGCCCACTACGGCAGAGTTGTGGACGCCGTCGATCTCGCGGATCACACGCTCGACCTCGTCAACATGGACCTTTTCGCCGCCACTGTTGACGACTGTGCCGCCTCGACCAAGAAACGCGATCATCCCGTCCGGGCGATAGCGACCAAAGTCGCCGGGGGCGCTGTGGGGCTTGCCGTCGATGGTCAGGAAGGTCTCGGCCGATTTCACCGGGTCGCGGAAATAGGCAAAGGGGCTGGGCGTCTGCACTACGATCTTGCCGATGCGGTCGCTGCCGGGGGCGATGCGCCGCATATCCTCGTCGATCAGGAAGACGTTGGGGTTGGGGATGAACGCCTCGACCATGGCAAGTTCTCCACGATGCGAGCGCATCACGCCCATCCCGGCCTCGGTCGCGGCAAGCCCGTCCCAAAGCACGACGTCGAGGTGACGAAGGAAGACCTCCTTGGTCCAGCGCGACCAGTGAGCCCCGGTAGAGTTGATGCTTTTCAGGCTGCGCAGGTCGCGGTCGGGGGATGCGTCAAGTGCATTGGCCAGCGGCACGGCGAAGGCGTCGCCGGCAAATACAAGTTGCGTCGCGCGGCGTGCCTCGATCAGTTCCCACACGCGGGCGGGATCAAACCGGCGCCGGTCCACTGTAATCACCGTGCCGCCCATCGCCAACGCCATGCAGGTTCCCGTCGCGATGCCATGGCCGTGCATCTGCGGGCAGCAGTTGAGGTTGATGTGGGGCCGCCCCTGCCGGACGGCGGCGACCCCGGCCTCTACGGCCTCGTCCGCCGTTGCAGGCTCTGGTCGGCCCAATCGCACCCAGCCCTTCATGTAGCTTCGGGCAACGTCACGCATGCGAAACAGCACGCCCTTGGGCTTACCCGTCGTACCGCCGGTCAGCACCATGCGGATTTCTTCGCCGGTGCGGCGCACCGGGGCTGCCAACCGCGACCCGTGCATAAGGGTGGAATAATCCTCAACCCCCGGGGCCGCTTTGCCGTCGATTGCCACTATGCGGCGCAATTTCGCGAGGTCCGGCGCGAGGTTCAGGGCAACGTCCAGCAGCTCTCGCTCGCTGAACAGGATTTCGGCTTCGGAATAGTCGAGCACTTCGCTTAGCTCGCGCTCCCTATAGTAATAGTTCACGCCGAATGGCGTCGAGCCAATCTTGATGGCGGCAAAATAGACCTCCATGAACTCGATGCGGTTGCGCGACAGGATCGCAACCTTCGCCTCGGCGCCGAAGCCTTGCGCGGCCAGCCAGGCGGCCAGTCGGTCGGCGCGATCGTCGAACTCCGACCAGGACACGACGCGGTCGCCATGGATCAGCGCCGGGCTGTCCGGGATCTGCCTGGCGTAGGCCTCCCATATGTCGGCGAGGTGCCAGGGCATCGCGGGGGTGCTCATGCCGTTTGCCCCGCAACCGGAATGCCGGCCAAGGCCCGCTCCTCTGCCGCCTCGGCGTAGAGAGCATGCGCAGTCTGGGGCCAGACGAGGTCGAACATGGCCCGTTTCAGGAAGATGTGGACATCCGCGTCCCAGGTAAAGCCGATACCGCCGAACACCTCGACGGTACGGCGGCCAACGCTGGCATAGCTTTCTGTGATGACGGCCTTTGCAAGGCAGGCCATGCGCGATGCATCGGGGCGGCCGACGTCGATGGCATGCGCCGCATACCACCACAGGGCGCGCCATGGCTCGACCTCCACTGCCATGTCGGCAATCTGGAACTTCAACCCCTGGAAGCGGCCGATGGGCTGGCCGAACTGCTGCCGGCTGGAGGCGTAGTCAGTAGCCATCTCCACGCAGCGGCTGGCCCCTCCGAAGGCATCCGCGGCCACCAGAACACGCGAAAGGTCGCGCAACCAGCCGCGAAGGCCGGGCACATGCTCAGCATGGAGCGGGGGGTCGGCTGGCGCGACAACACTGGCGCGGCGAGTCAGGTCAAGGTTGCGGTCTGCGCCGAAGGCGACACCATCGCGCTTCAAGTCGTGCACCCATATATGCCCGTCGGCCAGATCAACGATCACCAACAGATCGGCATCTCGGGCACAAGGGGCCAGGACCGGCGCGCCCGCCTTGCCGAAAGCGAAACTGGCCACGGCATCACCACTGCCCAGCGCCGCAAGCCATGTGTCACGATGCCCTGCAGACTGCAGCCGGCCGATGGCTGCCATTGCCAGCATCTGCGGCACGACCGGTCCGGGCACCGCATGGCGCCCGACCTGTTCGGCACAGACTGCCGCGTCCAGCGCAAGCGGATCGCCAGGCTGCGTCGGCTCGGACACCATGTAGAACAGGCCAAGCTCGCTCATCTTGCGCCAGCCGGCCCGGTCAAGGACTCCGCCGCCGGCGAGATGGGCGTGCAGGCGCTGGCTATCCCAGACCGCAGCGAAATAGCGGTCCAGCGTCTCAGCCATCTGCTTCTGTTCGTCGGACAGGTCGAATTTCATGGTGCCGGCTCCTTCCGGTCAGCGGGGAAGGCCCAGGCCGCGTTCCGCGACCAGGCGACGCTGGATGTTGGACGTGCCGCCGGCAATCGCATAGCCGAGCGACCGCAGATAGAGTGCGTTCCAAGCCGCGGGGTTTCCGGGGACACTGCCGAGGCGGAAGCCGGCCGGCGTTTCCAGCAGATCGGTCGCTGCCATCTGGGCGTGGCAGCGTGCAATGTCCTGAAAGATCTCGGAGCCGACCAGCTTGGACATGATCGAGACGGTGCGGGTGCCTTGACCAGCTGCGGCCTGTGACAGGATCCTGTACTGCGTGAATTGGTTCGCGGCCGCACGGGCTTCCAGCTGGCAAAGATCTCGGGCGACGCCGGCATCGTCGATGGCCCGCAGCCCGTCTGCATCTGGCGTGCAGGCGCGCGTCCACAGCGCTTCGACCTGCCGGCCATAGGTTCCGTCCCCGGCCCCCATGCTGGCGCGTTCGTGGCCCAGCGTCGTCATGGCAACCTTCCAGCCGGCGCCGCGCTGCCCGACAAGGTGTGCAAGCGGCGCCCGCGCGTCGGTCAGGAAGACCTCGTTGAACTCGCTATCCCCGGTCAACTGGCGCAGCGGCCGCACCTCGACGCCCGGCTGCTTCATGTCGATGATGATGTACGAAATGCCTTCGTGCCTGAGTGCCCCCGGCTCGGTCCGGCACAGGCAGAACATGTAGTCCGCGTGCTGCGCGCCGGTGGTCCAGACCTTCTGGCCGTTGATGACCCATTCGTCGCCGTCCAGCTCGGCCCGCGTGCACAGGGACGCCAGATCGCTGCCGGCCTCGGGTTCGCTGTAGCCCTGACACCAGTGCAGCTTCATGGCCATCGTGGGCGGCAGAAAGACCTCCTTCTGCCAGTCGTTGCCGTGCGCCAGAAGCGTGGGGGCCAGCAGCCGCGGTCCCATCCCCGGCAGCGCGTCAGGCAGTCCCGCTTGTCCGAACTCCTCGCGGATGATCAGCGCGGCGATGGCATCATAGGGTCGTTCGGCACCCCCATAGCGACGGGGCATGTTGCGGCCGTAATACCCCGCTGCGACCGCAAGCGCCGCGAACTCGGGGAACCGGGGCACGTATTGCAGGCCGCTAGTCCGGGACTGATCCGATAGCTCGGCCACAAGCTCCGCGTTGTCGCCAAGAAATGCGTGGATCTCCGAACGCAGCGCCTCGTATTCGGCGGAAAAGGTCATGTCCATGCGGTCATCCTTTCGACGGCTCGGACGCATCGGCCAGCAGGTGGCAGGCGGCCTGATGGGTCGCCGACAGCCGGTGCGGCCGAGGCACCTCGCGGCTGCAGCGCGCTTCGGCCAGGGGGCAGCGCGGGTGAAAGGCGCAGCCCGAGGGCGGGTTGATCGGGCTGGGAATTTCGCCGCCCAGCATCACGCCTTGCCGCGTCGCTTCGCGTGCGGGGTCGATGCCGGGCACGGCAGCCAGCAGCGCCTGGGTATAGGGATGGCTGGGGTTGCGGATCACCTCGTCGCGGGTGCCGATCTCGACGATCTTGCCCAGATACATCACCGCGATGCGGCTGGAAACATAGCGCACCACGGCCAGATCATGGGCGATGAACAGATAGGTCAGGTGCAGCCGCTTCTGCAGACCGCCCAGCAGGTTGACGATTTGCGCCTGGATCGAGACATCGAGGGCCGAGACCGGCTCGTCGCAGATGATGAAGTCCGGTTCGGTCGCGATGGCTCGAGCGATCCCGATCCGCTGGCGTTGGCCGCCGGAAAACTCGTGCGGCAGCAGGTCGGCCGCGTCGGCGGGCAGGCCCACCAGCCCCAGCAGTTCGGCAACCCGCTTCTGCCGCTCACCACGCGTGGCGCCAATGCCGTTGGCTCGCAGCGGTTCAGCGATGATGTCGCCCACCCGCATCCGCGGATTGAGTGAGCTGTAGGGGTCCTGAAAGATCATTTGGGCGGAGCGACGCAACCGGCGCCGGTCGGCTGCAGTGCGGGCGGGTAGCGACACGTCGCCGATCCGCATCTCTCCCTCGGCGATGGGCACGACGCCCAGCAGGGCCTGACCGACCGTCGTCTTGCCGCTGCCGCTTTCGCCCACAAGGCTGAGCGTCTCGCCACGGTGGATATCGAAGCTGACGCCATCGACCGCGCGCACGACCTGCCGGCCACCGGCCACGGCGAACTGCACCTTGAGGTCGCGCACCGAAACGAGCGGGCGCTGCGGATCGCCGGTCGCGTCACTCATCGGCCCAGCACGCCTTGTGGTGACCGGGGCGAAACTCCTCGAGCGGCGGCGTCTCAGCCCAGCAGCGATCAAAGGCCAGCGGACAGCGAGGGTGAAAGGCACAACCCGACGGCCGGTCGAACACGCCCGAGGGCTGCCCGTCGATCGGAACCAGCGCGCTTTCCAGATCGCCGTCCATGGTCGGCACGCAGGCCATCAAGCCACGGGTGTAAGGGTGCTTGGGGCGGCCGAACACCTCGGCTACGGGGCCGGATTCGACTACCCGACCAGCATACATGACGATGACCGTGTCGGCATAGCGCGCGACGACGCCCAGCGAATGGGTGATCAGTATCAGACCCATGCCGCGCCCGCGGGCAAGGTCGCGCAGTATCTCGAGGATCTGCGCCTGGATCGTGACGTCGAGCGCCGTTGTCGGTTCGTCTGCGATCATCAATTCGGGGTCGCATGCCAGCCCGGTCGCGATCATCGCCCGCTGGCGCATCCCCCCGGAAAACTGGTGTGGATACAGCGACAGCCTGTGCTCCGCATCCGCAACCTGGACCTGGGCGAGAAGCTGTGCGGCCTTCTTGCGCGCCGCTTTCCGGCCAAGCCCCTTGTGATAGATCAGCGGCTCGCTGATCTGATGACCGATGGTGAAGACCGGGTTCAGGGATGTCATCGGCTCCTGAAAGATCATCGATATCCGGTCGCCACGGAAGGCCCGCATCTGTTCCTGGTTTAGCGTCAGCAGGTCCGTGCCGTCGAAACGGATGCTGCCGGCTGTTGCCCGCACTTGTGGCTCCGGCAGCAGCCCCATGATGGCCAGTGCCGTCATGCTCTTGCCCGAACCGCTTTCGCCGACGATGGCCACGCATTCGCCCTTGCGGACCTGGAACGAGACATCGTCGAGGGCATGCGCTTGGCGTCCCTGGACCGAGACGGTTGTCGTCAGCCCTTCGACAGTCAGTAGGGGCGGTTCGGAAACTGTCATCTCGGCTCCGGTCGGCCACAGGGGGGATTGTGAAGGTGGCACCGGCCGGCGTCGCGGCCGGTGCTTGGGTTGGGCGAAGCGGGCGTCAGCGTGCCAGCCAGCAGGTCACGCAGTCCGACGTTCCGTCGCTGAACAGCGCATAGCCGCGCACGTCGTGGCGGAAGGCGCGATGGGCCGGCACCCAGATGTAATAGGCCTCGCCCGCGCGCTCATAGACCATGCGGAAGGCCTCGCTCAGGACCGCGCCCCGCTCGGCATCGTCCAGCGTCAGCAGCGCGCGGTCGATCACCTCGTCATAGACGGTGGTCCGCGACGGATCGGCAAAGGCGCCCGTGCTGTGGTGGAACGCGTGGAACAGATGCGCGGGGTCGCGCGCCGTCATCGGATGCCCGGTGAAGCCAGCATGGTAGACCGCATCCCGGCGATAGAGCTGCGAGAAGGATGCCAGGTCCATCGCATCCACCTGCATGTCGATCCCGACCCGCCGAAGCTGCGACTGGATCAGCTCGGCCTCGGCGCGCCAGGGCCCGCCGTAATGCGCCGCGCTGAACGAGAACCCGTCCGGGAAACCCGCCAGGGCCATTTCCTCGCGCGCCTTCTCAGGGCTGTATTCCAGCCACGGCGCGTCCGGGTCATGCGCCCAGGAGGTCGGCGAAAAGAACTGGTTCGCTGCTGCCGCGCGGCCCTGATGCAAGGCCATGTTAACCTCTTCGGGGTTGATCGCGTGGATGATCGCGCGGCGGACATGCACGTTGTCCATCGGCGGCAGCCCGGTGTTGAAGGCGATCCAGCGGGCGTTGAAGCCGGGGATCTCGACGATGTTGATGTTTGGATCGGCCTCAAGCTGCATGACCTGGGCGGCCTCGACCCGCTGGTCAAGGTGGATGTCCCCGGCCTGCAGCGCGGCGGCGCGGCTGGCGTTGTCGGGCAGGATCATCAGCCGCATCCCGTCAAGATAGGGCAGTTGCTCCCCATGCTCGTCCACGCCGTAGAAATCCTCGAACCGCTCGTAGGTGACGAAGGCTCCGGGGCGATATTCGGTCACGCGGAACGGGCCTGCCGAGACGGGCGCCAGGGCGAAACCCTCGCCCATCTCCTCGATCGCCGTGGGCGACAGCATGCCGGCCCAGTAGGCGCCAAGCTGCTGTATGAAGCCGGCGCGCACCTGGTCAAAGCTGAGCCGAATTGTCAGGTCGTCGACGATCTCGATCCCGGTGACGGCCCGCATGTCGGCCGCGCCGGGGCTGACGATCGCAGGCTCGGTTCGTCCGGCGATGCGGTCGACGTTGAAGGCAACTGCCTCCGCGTTGAAGGGGGTGCCGTCGTGGAAGGTCACGCCCTCGCGCAGGTCAAGACGCAGTTGTGTCTCGGACTCCCACTCCCACCCGGTGGCAAGGCCGGGCAGGAAGTTCCCCTCGCTGTCGACATAGACCAGATAGGCGGCATACGGCCCAAGCATGACCCGGCTGTCCCCCGCGCGCGCCTGATGCGCGTCCATCGAGGTGACTTCCGTCACGTAGGCCTGGATCAGCACGCCACCGCGCTGGGGTGTCTCGGCCGCCGCCGCGCCGGCCAGCATGACGCTGGCCGCAAGGGCGATGGCCCCGAGTGTCCTGATACGCATTTCCTCTCCTCCCTCTTGGTTAAGTGGTCGTTCAGTTGCGTAGCCGCGGATCGAGTCCGTCGCGCAGAGCATCGCCGAGAATGTTGAGTGCGAACACGGTCAGGAAGATCGCCATTCCGGGGATGAACGAAAGCCAGGGGTTGATCCGCAGATACTGGAACCCCTCGGCAAGCATCACACCCCATGTGGGCGTCGGCGGCCGAACGCCCACGCCCAGATAGCTGAGCGCGGCTTCGGCAAGGATCGCCCAGGCCATGCCGATGGTCAGTTGCACGATTACCGGCGCGGCGATGTTGGGCCACAGGTGCCACAGGATGATCCGGTGGGCCGGAGTGCCGATGGTCTGGGCGGCCACCACATAGGTCTGGGCGCTGACGACAAGGGCCTGTGCGCGGGCAAGCCGGCAAAAGGTCGGGATCATGATGACTCCGACCGCAATCATCACGTTGTACATCGACGGCCCCAGCATGGCGACCAGCACCAGCGACAGCAGAAGCGGCGGAAAGGCATAAAGCGCGTCGATGAACCGCATGATCACTGTGTCGGTCAGGCCCTTGAAGTATCCGCTGACCAGCCCGAGCGGCACACCGAACAGGATCGAGATCGCCACAGAGCCGATGGCCACTGCAGCCGTGACCTGCGCCCCGTAGATCAGCCGCGACAGCACGTCCCGCCCGAGGAAATCGGTACCTAGGAGATTGCGCGACGAAGGGCCGCGCAGGGTGTTGAAACCGTCGGCGGCGGCCGGATCGAAGGGCGCCAGTAACGGCGCTGCGACCGCCGCCGCCACCAGCAGGAGGATCACGATCAACGACACAATCTCAAGCGGCCCGGCCACCAAGCGCACCGCGACATCGCGCATGCGTCCGCCGGACGCCGGCGCCCGAGCGGCCGACGGCATTGCCGGTCCGTCAGGCAAGCCGGATGCGGGGGTCGAGGGCGGCATAGATGATATCCGTGATCAGGTTGATGACAACGACAAACAGCGCAACCAGCAGCACGACCCCCTGCAGAGCGAGGTAGTCGCGCATGACGATCGACTGAACGGCAAGCCGACCGAGCCCGGGCAGGCCGAAGATGGTTTCGATCACCACCGTTCCGCCGATCAGCCTGCCGAAGCGCAGGCCCATGATCGTCACGATCGGCAGAGACGCATTCTTGAGCGTGTGGTGCCAGATGATCACACGCTCGGGTGTGCCCTTGGCGCGGGCCACGCGGATGAAGTCCTGCCCGAGGACTTCCAGCATGCCGGACCTGGTCTGACGCATGAACACCGCCGCCTCCGACAACCCGAGTGCAAGCGCCGGCAGAAGCAGATGCTTCAGGTTTAACAGCAGATCGGTCGCGGGGCTGACGTAGCCGACGGACGGCAAGAGGCCCATCCACACGGAAAACACCAGGATCAGCAGAATACCAAGCCAGAAGTCGGGCATCGATATCCCGAACATGGCGAAAGCGGTGCTGAAGCTGTCAATCGGGGTACGGCGATAGATCGCAGCGGCGACACCCGTGGTCACACCGACGAGAACAGCGATCAGCCAGGCGGTAAGCGCCAACTGCGCGGTAATCGGCGCCCGGTGCGCCAGTTCGGTCCAGACCGGCACACCGGTACGGGTAGAGATCCCCCAATCGCCGACCAGCACGTTCCGTATCCAGTCGAGGTATTGCATCGGCAGCGGCTGGTCCAGGCCGAACCGCGCGCGCAACCGCGCTTCTTCCTCGGCGGTGAGCCCCTCGACACCGGTTCCGGCGATTATTGCGACCGGGTCGCCGGGCAGGATGCGCATCAGCGCGAAGACAATCACGGTGACCAGAAACAGCACGATGATCGACTGCAGGCTGCGGTGGGCGATAAACCTCAGCATCCGACCCACCTCTTTCGTTCGATGCGCCGCCGCGGCGGCCAGCTTCCCGCATCCTGCCAACGGGTTGCCGGCCGGCTTCCGGCGCGGCCATTGCAAGGGCTGCCACCATGATCCGGCAATGACCTGCCCCTTGCCCCAGGCACGGAGGAACGCACACCGGTCATGCTGCCGCGGGCCTGTCCAGGAACGGCAACAGCCGTCCGGTCACGATCTGCTCGGCCTCGGACATGATCCGATCGATCAGCTCCTGCACTGTCGGGATGTCATGGATCAGGCCCGCGACCAGGCCGCAGGACCACGCGCCGGAATCCACTTCGCCGTCGAGCATGACGCGCGGATAGACGCCGGCAACTTCCGGCGCGATATCGGAAAACGAGATGTTGGCGCCCAGCCGCCTTTCCTTTTCGATCAGGCGTTCGACAGCCGGGTTGGTCAGCACGCGCTCGGTATTGCGCAGCGCCCGCATGATTAGGCGCGTGTCCAGTTCCGTGGCATCGACGATGGCCTGCTTGACGCGGGGATGAACCGGTGCCTCCCGCGTGGCGACGAACCGTGTGCCCATGTTGATCCCGTCCGCCCCCATCGCCAATGCGGCAACAAGTGATCGGCCGTCGGCCATGCCACCCGATGCGACGAACGGAACGCTCAGTTCGTCGGCGGCGCGCGGCAGCAGGATCATGTTGGGGATATCATCTTCTCCGGGATGGCCAGCACATTCGAAACCGTCGATGGACAGCGCATCCACACCGAGGCTTTGCGCCTTCAGCGCGTGGCGAACCGAGGTGCATTTGTGGATTACGGTGATGCCGTGCGCCTTCAGCATCGGCAGCCAGCGCGCCGGATTGTTCCCGGCCGTTTCGACAACCTGCACCCCGGCCGAAACGATGGCCTGGATGTAGCCAGGATAGTCGGGTTCCCGAAGCGAGGGCAGAAAGGTCAGGTTCACGGCAAAGGGGCGGTCGGTCAGCGCTCGACACTTCGCGATCTCGTTCGAAAGGTCCGCCGCAGTTTTCTGTGTCAGCGCCGTAATCGTGCCGAGACCACCCGAGTTCGACACCGCTGCAGCAAGCTCGGCAAAGCCGACATAATGCATGCCGCCCTGGACGATCGGGTGTCGTATTCCCAGCAGTTCGGTGATCCGGGTCTTCATGCAGCAATCTCCGCACGCAGCATCGGGTTTGATCCCGCCGTTGTGCGTGCACCGGTCATAATGAAGCATCCTGTGCCACGGCTGCATCGGATCGGTTTCGGGAAAGGCCGCCAGCCCGACATATCGATTGCGCAGGCACTCATTGGACACCCCCCGCCTGTGCGGCGCGCAACATGTTCCGGGCGATCAGGATCTGCTGGATCTGCGTCGTCCCCTCGTAGATCCGGAACAGCCGGACATCCCGAAAGAACCGCTCGACGGCGTATTCCTTCATGTATCCCGCGCCGCCGTGAATCTGCACCGCGCGGTCGGCCACCCTTCCGACCATTTCGCTGGCGAACATCTTGCAGCACGCAGCCTCGGTCGACACGATCTGTCCCCGGTCCTTGCGGCGGGCGGTTTCCTCGACCATGCAGCGGGCGGCAAAGGCTTCGGCCTGGCTGTCGGCAAGCATGGCCTGAACCAGCTGCTTGTCCGCGATCGGCTCGCCGAACTGGACACGGGTGCGGGCGAACTCTACGCTGTCGCCGATCAGCCGTTCGGCCGCGCCGACACAGACGGCGGAAATGTGCAGCCTGCCGCGGTCAAGCACCTTCATCGCCGTCTTGAAGCCCTGCCCCTCCCGCTCGGGGCCGCCGATGATCGCGGATGCCGGCACACGGCAGTCTTCAAGAATGACATCGCTGGTATGCGCACCGCGTTGCCCCATCTTCCGGTCGGCAGGCCCGACGGACAAGCCGGGCGTGCCCGCCTCGACCAGAAAGGCCGTGACGCCGGCCGCATCCCGCGACACCGGATCGGTCCGCGCAAAGACCGTGAACAACCCGGCATGCGGGGCGTTGGTGATGTAGCGCTTGGTGCCGTTGATGACGTAGTGATCCCCGTCCTTCCGCGCCGTCGTTCG
>SKWP01000421.1 GCA_007128865.1 Paracoccaceae bacterium | reverse complement strand
GGCCGCAAGAGCTTTCCGCACGCGGCCTTTCCCGGCGCATCGCAGCAGACGATCGACAGCCTGCTTGCCAGGGCCGGTGAAACCGAGATCCGCACCAATTTCAACGCGGTGCTGGTGCGGGGCGGGGGCCGGACGGTGCTTGTCGATGCCGGGTTGCGCGATCTGGGTGGTGCGGATGCGGGCAATCTTGCGGCGGGGCTGGCCGAGGCCGGTTGCAGCGCCGACGCCGTGGAATGCCTGTATCTGACCCACATGCACCCCGATCACATGGCCGGGGCGCTGACGGCCGAGGGCAAGCCGGCCTTCGCCGGGGCCGAACTGGCCATGTCGCGAGCCGAGCATGATTTCTGGGCCGACGATGCCCGCTTTGCCGGTGCCGAGGGCGATCTGGCCCGCTGGCATGCGCTCGCGCGGCAGGTTCTGGGCGCCTATGCGGGCCGGCTGCGGCTGATCGACGGCAGCGACGAAATCGTTCCCGGCATGGCGCAGTTGCCGCTGCCGGGGCATACGCCGGGCCACTGCGGTTTCCGGCTCGGTTCGGGGGCGGATCGGTTTGTCTATGTAACCGACATCGTCCACGCCGAAGCGCTGCAATTCCCCGATCCCGATATCGCCGTGGGATTCGACATCGATGCCGATACCGCCCGCGAAACCCGCAAGCGCATGCTCGGCGAACTCGCTGACGGCGGTCTGGTGTTTTCCGGCGCCCATCTGCTGCAACCGGCGCTGATGCGGCTCGAACGGGCAGACGGCGGTTTCCGGCCGGTGCGTCTCTGACCCCGGCGGCGCGTCTTCAGGCGGCCATCGAGGTGCTCGATGCCCGTGCGGCCGGTGTACCGGCCGAACGGGCGCTGACCAACTGGGCCAGGGCCAGCCGTTTTGCCGGCTCGGGGGATCGCGCCGCGGTCCGCGACCTTGTGTTTGATGCCTTGCGGCGCCTGCGCTCGCTTGCGGCGCTGGGCGGGGCGGCGACGGGCCGCGGGCTGATGCTTGGTGCCTTGCGCGCCGACGGGGTGGCGCCTGACAGCCTCTTTGATGGCTCACGGCACGGCCCCGCGCCGCTGGATGCTGCCGAACGCCGGCACATGGAGGCGGCCGTCGCGCTGGATACGCTCGAGGCCCTCGATTGCCCCGACTGGCTGGAACCCGAGCTTCGCGCAAGCCTCGGGGCCGATTTCGCCCCGGTGCTGGAGGCGCTGCGCCAGCGCGCTCCGGTCTTCCTGCGCGTCAACGCCGCCCGCATGACCCGTGCGGCGGCGATCGGTGCGCTAGCCGCCGAAGGCATCGCCGCCGAGCCGGTGCCGGGGCTTGACTGGGCGCTTGCGGTCACGGCCAACGCCCGCCGCCTGCGCGGCAGCGATGCGCTTGCCCGGGGGCTTGTCGAGATGCAGGACGCATCCTCGCAGGCGGTGATCGAGACGCTGCCGCTGGTGCCGGGGGCAAGGGTGCTGGATTATTGCGCCGGCGGCGGCGGCAAGGCGCTGGCCATGGCCGCGCGCGGTGCCGATGTGTGCGCCCATGATGCCGACCCGCGGCGCATGGCCGACCTGCCGCGGCGGGCCAAAAGGGCAGGGGCCACCATCCGCCTCTGTGGCCCGCAGGGCCCGGCCAAAGCCGCGCCCTATGGTCTGGTGCTGGCCGATCTGCCCTGTTCGGGTTCGGGCAGCTGGCGCCGCAGCCCCGAAGGCAAATGGACGCTCGACGCCGGGCGGCTGCGCGACCTCGTTGCGCTGCAGGCGTCGATACTCGATGCCGCCGCCGGGCTCGTGGCGCCCCGTGGGCTGCTGGCGATGGCCACCTGTTCGGTTCTGGAGTGCGAAAACGGCCGGCAGGTTGCGGCCTTCCTGGCCCGCAATCCGGACTGGATCTGCACCGGACAGCGCCGCTGGCTGCCCCGGCCGGGCGGTGGCGACGGGTTTTTCCTTGCCCTGTTGCAGCGAAAATTGGCAGGCTCCCGCGGGGATTAAGCCGGGATTAAGCTTTGTGTCCCCTGATGGCGGCGACGTCATGCATGCGGTGGAGGCCAGCATTGGCAAGCCCGTCCTTTCTGTCGGATACCGGCGTGCCGGTGCGCGGCCGGGCGCTGATGCGGCCCGGGCTGGTGCTGCTTCTGGCCGGCGCCCTGCTGCTTGCCGGTGCTGCCCTGCTTCCGGCCGATCCGCAGTTGCGTCTGGTTCTGGCCGCCGCGGGGATGACGCTGGCCTGCCTCGCCGGCCTCCGGCTTCTGGTCGGGCTGCGCGATCGCCGGGCGATGCAGGACGAACATGACGGCATCGCGCGGTTCGCCGGGCTCGATGCCGCGCCCTGTTTCACCACCGCCGAATCCGGAGCGATCGGCTATCAGAACGCCGCCGCGGTGGCGCGGTTCGGGCTTGGCCCGGGCATGACCATGACCCGGGCGCTGGGCGATCTTTTCGCAAATCCGTCGGCGGTTCTGCACCGGCTGCAACAGCGCGCGCTTGCCGCCGGCCACGCGCAGGAGGATGTGGTCACCCGGCGCGGCCATGCCCGGCTTTCGGTTCATGGCATCGGGGAAGGGCGTTTTTTCTGGCGGCTGGAGGAATTCGTCGATCGCAGCGCCGCCACCCGCGGCGCCGAATCGCTCGGCATTCCCATGCTGACCGCCAGTCGCAGTGGCACGGTGCTGTTCATGAACGACGCCATGCGGCGGCTGATCGGTGGCCGCGCCCGCAGCCTTGACCGGGTGTTTTCCTACCTTCCCCTGCGCTCGGGCGAAGAGGTCGAGGTTGCCGGTGCCGAAGGGCCGGTGCGCGCCATCGTCGCCGAACTCGAAGAGACGAGCGGCAAGCGCGAGATCTATCTGCTGCCGACCCCCCCGGATCTGGAGCGTGCCCAGGCGGCATTTTCGGGGTTCGAGGATCTGCCCGTGGCGCTCCTGCGGCTCAGCCCCACCGGGCGGCTGCTGCAGGCCAACCGCACGGCCCGCAACCTGCTGGGCATCGATGCCGGGCGCAACGGTCCGGGCGCCGATACAGCCGTGGCCGAATTCGGGCTGGATCTTGCCCGGCTGGTGGACGGGCTCGGTCGGCCGGTTGCCGACTGGCTGGCCGATGCCATGGCCGGACGCAGCGAAAACCGCCCCGAGACCCTGCGCGCAAGTCGCCGGACGGGCGATGCCTATGTGCAGATCACCCTGCGCCGGGTGGTGGAGGATGCGCGCCCCGGCCTTGTCGCGGTGATCGCCGATGCGACCGAACTGAAATCGCTCGAGGCGCAGTTCGTCCAGAGCCAGAAGATGCAGGCCATCGGCCAGCTTGCCGGCGGCATCGCCCATGACTTCAACAACCTGCTCACGGCCATATCGGGGCATTGCGACCTGCTGCTGCTCCATCGCGACCCCGGTGACCCGGATTATGCCGACCTGATCCAGGTGCACCAGAATGCCAACCGCGCGGCCAGCCTGGTCGGGCAGTTGCTGGCCTTTTCGCGCAAGCAGCGCCAGATCCCGGAAATCCTCGACCTGCGCGACGTGCTGGGCGAGATGACGCATCTGCTCGGGCGGCTGGTCGGCGAGCCGATCGCACTGCAGTTCGACCACGACCCGGACCTGCCGCCGATCCGGGCCGACAAGCGCCAGATCGAACAGGTGCTGATGAACCTCGTGCTCAACGCCCGTGATGCGATGCCCGAGGGCGGCGAGATCCGGGTCGAGACCGATTTCGTCCTGCTGCGCCATCCCCTGGCCCGCGAACGGGTGGTGGTTCCGGCCGGCGGCTATGTCCGGGTCCGGGTTTCCGACAGCGGCGCCGGCATCGCCCCGGATGTGCTGCCGCGCATCTTCGAGCCCTTCTTCACCACCAAACCGGTGGGCGAGGGCACCGGGCTCGGATTGTCGACCGTCTACGGCATCGTCAAGCAGTCGGGCGGGTTCATCTTTGCCGATTCGGAACCGGGCAAGGGAACCAGCTTTGTCATCTATCTGCCCGCATGCGACCGGCCGGTGGAAATACCTGCCCGGCCGGCCGGCGACCACGCGGGGCAGCCCGCAGCCGCCGGTGGCACCTCGCCGGGCAAGGCCAGCCCCCTTCCGCAGCCCGCCGCCGGCCCCGACGCGCAGGACGATGCCGGGGCGGGACAGCGCACCATGGCCGCGCTTTCCGATACCGGGGCTCTCGAGCTGCCCCGCGAATCCGGCTCTGCCGAAACATCGCCGCAGGCATCGATCCTGCTGGTCGAGGACGAGGCGCCGGTGCGGCTTTTCGCGGCCCGCGCGCTGCGGCTTCGCGGCCATGAGGTGATCGAGGCCGAATCCGCCGAGGCGGCGCTGGCGCTGCTGGAGGAGCCGGCGATACGGGTTGATCTGATCGTGACCGATGTCGTCATGCCCGGGCTCGACGGCCCCGCCTGGGTGCGACAGGCGCGAAAACGCCGCCCGGATGTCGGCGTGGTCTTCATGTCCGGTTATGCCGACGGCGCGCTCGACAACTGCGATGAAACGGCCGGTGCGGTGCTGTTGTCGAAGCCCTTTTCGCTGGATGAGCTTGTCCGCCTTGTCGATGCACAGCTTGCATGACCAGCCCCGCGGGCGCCGGACCTGCCCGCAACCCGCCGCTTCCGGACCGGGTCGCCACCCGGTCCGAAGCACACCCCATCAAGCAACCGGAGCGTCACGAATGTTGGAGCCAAGCGCCCGACTGCGTTGGTGCAAGGCCACGCCTGCAGCGCCACACGGGCGGGCGCTTGTGCCCGTGCTGGCGCACGGGCGGAATAGGGCCGTTGGTGGACCGAACTGATCAAACGGATCCAGTATGAGGCAAGGCAGAGGCGAGGCATCGGAACCTGCGGCTCCAGGGGCAGAACCGGCAAATGTTCGCCTTGTGTTTCACCTTCCGGCTTGGAGACTCCGCGACAAGGCGCTATGTCTGCCGGCATCGGTTGCGGGGATGGCGATGGCGGAGCGGAAGTATATCGAGGTTCGCGGCGCCCGTGAGCACAATCTCAGGGGCATCGACGTGGACATCCCGCGCGACCGGCTGGTGGTGATCACCGGGCTTTCCGGGTCCGGCAAGTCTTCGCTGGCCTTCGATACCATCTATGCCGAAGGCCAGCGGCGCTATGTCGAATCGCTTTCGGCATACGCCCGGCAGTTTCTGGACATGATGCAGAAACCCGACGTGGACCATATCGCCGGGCTGTCGCCGGCAATCAGCATCGAGCAGAAGACCACCTCGAAGAATCCGCGCTCGACCGTGGGCACGGTTACCGAGATCAATGATTACCTGCGGCTGCTGTTTGCCCGCGCCGGTACCCCCTACAGCCCCGCGACCGGCCTGCCCATCGAGGCCCAGCAGGTGCAGGACATGGTCGACCGCATCATGGCCATGCCCGAGGGCAGCCGCGCCTATCTGCTGGCCCCGATCGTGCGCGACCGCAAGGGCGAATACCGCAAGGAAATGCTGGAGCTGCGCAAGCAGGGCTTTCAGCGCGTCAAGGTGGATGGCGCCTTTCACGACCTCGACAGCCCGCCGGAGCTGGACAAGAAGTTTCGCCATGACATCGATGTGGTGGTTGACCGGATCGTGGTGCGCCCGGGGATGGAGACCCGGCTGGCCGACAGCCTGCGCACCGCGCT
>SKWP01000482.1 GCA_007128865.1 Paracoccaceae bacterium | reverse complement strand
TATCCCGGCCGGGTGCTGGCCCAGATCGTGGACCCGGGCCCGGCGGCGGCGGCGCACAAGGCCGGCGTGGTCGCCACCATCCGCACCACGCTGGGCGCTGCGATCGACCCCGGCCGCTATGCCCCGATGCAGGTCGAGGCGCGGGTCAGGCTGCTGTCGGACGGCGCCACGCGGCTGGAGACGATGGGCACTCCCCTCGATGCCGGGCCGACTGCGGTGCTGAGCTTCGGCAACTTCACCGTCGTTGTCCTCAGCCGTACGGTCAGCCTGTTCGACCGCGCGCTCTACTATTCCAACGGCTGCAACCCGAAGGACTTCGACCTGACCGTGGTCAAATCGCCGCATACGGAATTCCATATGTACGACGCCTGGGTGGAGAAGAATTTCAACATCGACGTCCCGGGCTCGACCTCGGCCGATCTGTGCAGCCTTGGCCACACCATCTGCGCCCGCCCGATGTACCCGATGGAACCCGACACCGCATTCACGCCGCAGGCGGTTGTCTACCGTCGGGACAACGCATGAGGATCGAGGCGGTCGATTTCTTCTACCTGGCGATGCCCGAGGTCACCACAGACGCCGACGGCAGCCAGGACGCGCTGCTGGTCCGGGTCGCCGCGGGTGGCCATGTCGGATGGGGCGAATGCGAAGCCGCGCCGCTGCCGTCCATCGCCGCCTTCGTCTGCCCGATGTCGCACGGCGCCTGCCGGCCGGTTTCGGCATCGGTTCTGGGCGCGCGGCTGGACCGGCCCGAGGATATTGCCGCCATCTCGGCGCGGGTCGCGCATGACAGCATGGACCTGTTGCAGGCCGCGCACACGCTTTCGGGCATCGAGATGGCGCTCTGGGATCTGCTGGGGCGCCATCGTGATCAGCCGGTCTGGCAGATGCTGGGCTACAGGCGCAGCGAACCGAAGCTGCCCTATGCCTCGCTGCTGTTTGCCGATACCGCGCAGGAAACGCTGAAACGCGCGCGCAAGGCGCGGGCAGCCGGCTTTCTGGCCGCCAAGTTCGGCTGGGGACCGATCGGCACCGGCAGCGTGGCGCAGGATGCCGACCAGTTCGCCGCCGCACGCGAGGGGATGGGCGCGGACGCACATGTGATGGTCGATGTCGGCCAGATCTTTGCCGAAGACGTGGAGGCCGCTGCCGCCCGCCTGCCGGCGCTGGCCGCCGCGAATGCCTACTGGCTGGAAGAGCCGTTTTCGGGCCACGCCTATGAGGCTTATGCGGCGCTGGCCGCCCGCAGCCCGGATGTCGGAATCGCCGGGGGCGAGGCGGCGCACAACGTTGCCATGGCCCGGCATCTGATGGACTTCGGCAAGGTGCGCTTTGTCCAGATCGATTGCGGCCGGATCGGCGGGATCGGCCCGGCGCACGCGGTCGCGCAGCTGGCGGTGGCGCGCGGCGTCACCTACGTCAACCACACCTTCACCACCCATCTGGCGCTGAGCGCATCGCTGCAACCCTATGCCGGGCTGGCCGACCACCGCATCTGCGAATACCCGGCCGACCCGCGCCCGCTGGCGGTGGCGGTAGCGGCCAATCCGCTGCGTCGGGCTGGCGATGGCACCATCCGCGCGCCCGAAGCGCCGGGTCTGGGTATCGAGGTCGCTACCCGGGCGCTGGCGCCCTATCTTGTGGATGTCGAAATCCGGGTTGGCAGCCGGGTGATCTATGCCACGCCGCCGCTGGACGGGTAGGCGGCAGCCTCTGTCCCGGCCAGATGACAGGCAACCTGCCGACCGGCTCCAAGGCTGCGCAGCGCCGGCGGGTCGCTTCGGCAGCGGTCGACTGCGATGGGGCAGCGGGTATGGAACCGGCACCCCGGCGGCGGCCTGGCGGCGCTGGGCACGTCGCCCGCGATGGTAAAGAAGCTCTTGCGGCCCTTCTGCGCCGATGGGACCGAGTTCAGCAATGCCCGCGTGTAGGGATGCGCCGGGTCGGAGAATATCGTGCGGCGCGGCCCGATCTCGACGATCTGGCCCAGATACATCACTGCCACCCGGTCCGAGATGTGGTGCACCACACCAAGGTCGTGCGAGATGAACAGATAGGTCAGACCCAGATCGCGCCGCAGATCCTGCAGCAGGTTCAGGATCTGCGCCTGGACCGAGACATCCAGCGCCGAAACCGCCTCGTCGCAGACCAGAAGCTCGGGTTCCAGCGCCAGCGCCCGCGCAATGCAGATGCGCTGGCGCTGGCCGCCCGAGAATTCATGCGGAAACCGCCCGGCCTGCCAGGCCGAAAGCCCCACCCTGTCCATCAGGTCGCGCAGCCGCGCCTCGCGCTCCAGCGCGGTGCCGACGCCATGGACCACCAGCGGTTCGGTGATCAGCTCTCCGGCTGTCATGCGCGGGTTGAGCGAGCCGAACGGATCCTGAAAGACGATCTGCATGCGCCGCCGCATCATCCGCATCGGCGCCGGCTGAAGGGCGCGAATGTCGATGCCGTCGAAACGGATGCTGCCGGCCGTGGGCTCGATCAGCCGCAACACGAGCCGCCCGGTCGTTGTCTTGCCGCAACCCGATTCGCCCACCAGCCCCAGCACCTCGCCGCGGTCGATGTCGAAGCTGACATCATCCACGGCCAGGATGCTGCCCTTCGCGCCCGTCAGCCCCTTGCCGCGGGTCGGGAATTCCTTGCGCAGGCCGCGCACCGACAGGAATGGCCCTTCGGTCAAGGCGTGCCCTCCCCGAACCGGTAGCCGGTGTTGCGGATGCAGGCTGCCCGGTGGTCGGGGCCGACCGCGACCAGTTGCGGCACCGCGGTTTCGCAGACCGGCCTTGCATGGTCGCAGCGCGGGGCGAACCGGCAGCCCGGCGGCAGGTCGAAGATCGGCGGAACGGCCCCCCGTATCGCACGCAGGCGTTCCTCTTCGCGGCCGATATCGGGGATGCTGGCCAGCAGTGCCTCGGTGTAGGGATGGCGCGGTTCCGAAAAGATGCGGCTGGCCGGTGCTGATTCCAGTACCTGGCCGAGGTACATGATCAACACCCTGTCGGTGAAGGCCGACACCACGCCAAGATCATGACTGATCAGGATAACGCCCATCCGGTATTCCTGTTGCAGATCGAGCATCAGGTCGAGGATCTGGGCCTGGATCGTGACGTCAAGCGCCGTGGTCGGTTCATCGGCAATCAGCAGTTTCGGTCGGCAGATCAGGGCCATGGCGATCATGACCCGCTGGCGCATTCCCCCGGACAACTGGTGCGGATAGTCATCGACCCGCGCCTCGGGGGCGGGAATGCCGACCCGGCGCAGCGCCTCGATTGCGCGGTCGCGGGCTTCGCGCGGGCGCAGCTTCAGGTGCCTGCGTGCCGTTTCGGCGATCTGGTCGCCGATGGTGAAGACCGGGTTGAGCGCCGTCATCGGTTCCTGAAAGATCATGCCCATGGTCGAACCGCGCAGCGCCTCGAGCCGGCTTTCGCGGGCGGTCAGCAGGTCTTCGCCCAGTAGCCGCAGCCGCGTCGCGGTGATCTTTCCGCCCGGAGGCAAAAGGCGCATCAGCGCCAGCGCGGTCATGCTCTTGCCGCTTCCGGATTCGCCCACGATGCCGAGATTTTCGCCGGCCTCGAGCCGGAACGACACCCGGTTCAGAATTGGCAGGCCGCCGATGGACACCGAAAGATCCTCGACCTCCAGAAGGGGCGCGCTTTGGTCGGAGGCAGCAGATTCGGGCATCGTGGCTGTTGACCTGTTCCCTGCGTCGATCGTTGGTATGATCGTATACTACTTTCCAATTCGCGCAGCGCAACCCCGGTGGCGGCGCCGGGCGCGGCCCGGGGCGAAAGGTTTGGCAAGGCTCAGCCTGCCTTGCGGTCCTCGGCGATCCTGCGCAGCTGCGCGACCAGCGCCTCGTAATCCACCGCCCGCGTGTATTCGAGGATATGAACCTCCATGAGCCGGTCGAAGGTGGGGCGGTCGCCGCTGCGCAGCGCCACGATCACGTCGTCATGTTCGGCGACGATACTGGTCAGGGTCTTGCGGCGGGTGGCAAGGCCGAAGATGATCGTCAGCTGGCGCGCCAGGGGTTCCCAACTGCGCACCAGCGCCTCGTTGTCGGACAGTTCGCACAGACAGCGGTGAAAGGCGGTGTCGAGCGTCGCGACCTGAAGATCATCGCCATCCCGCGCGGCATCATGCATGTCGGAAAGGACGGCTTCGAGCGGGGCCAGCACGCCGGGATCCTTGCGGATGCGCGGCATGGCCTCGGCGCCGGCGAGTTGTTCGAGCACCAGCCTGACCTTGAGGATCTTTTCCAGCCCCTCGATATCCACGCTCATCAGCCGCATGCCGCGATAGCGTTCGCTCACCACCACCGACTGGCTTTCCAGCAGCCGCAGCGCCTCGCGCACCGGTATCCGGCTGACATTCAGCGCCCGCGCGACTTCGGCCTCCACGATCCGGTCGCCGGGCAGGAAGACACCGCGGGCCGTGGCCTCGACGATGGCGTCGACCACCTGGTCGACCAGCGTCCGCGCGGCCAGCGGTGCCAGTCGCGACAGGCGCGGGCGGGGGCTTTCGGGCGGCTTTGTGGTCATGCTGTGCAAACTTCTTGACATGCTGCGGTCTGGCGGACATCGTATACGCTTATACACTCCCGCACGGGTGTCCGTATATGCGCAGCCTTCGCCGGCGGCAAGTCAACTCATCCGGCGCGAGACCAACAAGGGAGAAGGACATACCATGAGACCGAGACTTCGGCAGGCCGGGCTCCTCCGGACCCTCAGCACGACTGCAATTCTGGCCTTGGCGGCCGGCAGCCTGGCAGCGCCCGGCGCAATGGCGCAGGTCCATGGCGGCGAACTGGTCTTTGTCCAGGGGTCGAACCCGCCCAGCCTCGATGGCATGGCGACCTCGTCGCAGGCCTCGCGCAACATCACCATGAACATCTACGAGACGCTGTATGGCCTGAGCGAGGACATCAGCCCGATCCCCATCCTGGCCGAGGGTGTGGAGGTTTCCGACGACGGGAAGACCTATGTCTTCACCCTGCGGCAGGGGGTACTGTTCCACAACGGCAAGGAGATGACCTCGGAAGACGTCAAGGCGTCGATGGAACGCTACCGCCGGGTCGGCGCCACCGCCAACAAGCTCGACCCGGTACGCGATATCGAGATTACCGGGCGTTACGAGGTGACCTTCCACATGGTGGGGCCGACGCCGACGTTTCTCGAATCCTTCTCGTCGCCGCGGGCGCCGGCGGTGATCATCCCGGTCGAGGACGCCGACACCGAAGCCGGACGCAACAGCTTTGTCGGTACCGGACCCTACAAGTTCGTCGAATATGTCCCCGACAGCCATGTGACGATCGAACGCTTTGACGATTATTCGGCCGATACCCGCCACGACAGTGTGGACGGCTTCGGAGGCTTCAAGACCGCCTATCTCGACCGGGTGATCTTCCGCGTCATCCCCGAGCCGGGCGCGCAGGTTGCTGCACTGGAAGCCGGCGAGGTGCATCTGGTCGAACAGATCCCGATGCCCGCGGCACGACGGCTTGACGCCAACCCCGATATCGTCCTGCATGAAAACATGCCCTGGGCGTTCACGACCTTTCACCTCAACCTTGCCGAACCGCCCACCGACAACGTGAAGTTCCGCGAGGCGATCCAGGTCGCGCTGCAGATGGAAGAGATCATGGCGATCTCGTCCGAAGGGCTCTATGAGCTCAACCACGGCTGGCAGTATCCCGATACGACCTACTGGGCCGGCGACATCGGGCTGGAATACTACAACCTTGCCGACGCCGAGCGCGCGCGGGCGCTGCTGGCCGAGGCCGGTTACAACGGCGAACCGTTCTCGATCCTGACCGACAGCAACATTCCCCAGCACGGGCGCGCCGCGGTGGTGATAGCCGAACAGCTTCAGAACGTCGGCATCAACGCGGTGATCAACCAGGTCGACTGGCCGACGGCGCTGAACATCCGGCTGCAGGACGAAGGCTGGAACGGCTGGACCCTGCAGATGGGTATCGAGCCGGTTCAGGGGCCGGTGGCCATGATCGCAACGCTGGCATCGCCCGCACGGCCCCATTTCGCGGTGCCCGATGCCGAACTGGATGCGCTCTATCAGGAACTCATTTCCGGCATGACGGTGGCCGAGCGCCAGGAAACCCACAAGCGGATCCAGGCGCGGCTGTACGAGATCTTCGCTTCGATCAAGATCGGCGACTCGGGCCTGATGCAGGCCGGCCGTGCCAATGTGAAGGGGTTCGTGCCCTACCGTTTCCCGCGCGTTCATGACGTCTGGATCGAAGGCTGACGGCGATCCCTGCGCGATCGGGGCGGCGCCTGTGACCGGCGCCGTCCCTGCCGCTGCCGCCCTGCAACACCCCGGGCGCCCGACATGACAGCATTCCTGATCCGCCGCCTACTCAGTGCCATTCCGGTGCTGTTCGTGGTAACGCTGGTAACCTTCCTGATCATGTGGCTGGTACCCGGCGACATAACCGCCGAAATCGCCGGTCCCGACGCCACCGCCGCCGAACTGGCCGCCATCCGCGAACGGCTGGGCCTGGACCGGCCGATCTGGGTGCGCGCGCTGGCCTGGTACGGCGACCTGTTCCGCGGTGATCTGGGCTATTCCTATCTGTTGAACCGACCGGTCGTCGAGGCGGTTCTCGAACGGCTTCCGGTGACGCTTTCGCTGACCGCTCTGGCGCTGACGCTGGCCACGGCCATGGGCATGCTGCTGGGCATCCTGGCCGCAGTGCGCCACAACACCGCCGTCGATCAGGGCGCCATGGTGACGGCGCTCATTGGCCTGTCGATCCCGGATTTCTGGCTGGGGGTGGTGCTGATCATCCTGTTCGGCGTCTGGCTGGGCTGGCTGCCGACCGGCGGCTTCGTGCCGCTGGCCGAGGATCCGGTCGGATGGGCGCGCAGCATGGCGCTGCCCGCCTTTACCCTGGCGGTCACCCAGATGGGGGTTATCGCGCGGATGACCCGCTCGGCCATGCTCGACGTGCTGAGCCAGGATTACATCCGCACCGCCCGCGCCAAGGGCATGCGCCGCCGCACGGTGATCTTTCGCCATGGCCTGCGCAACGCCATGATCCCGATCGTGACCGTTGTCGGCGTGATTACCGGGGTGCTGCTTTCGGGCGCGGTGGTGATCGAAACCGTCTTTTCGCTGCCCGGGGTGGGGCGGCTGATCATCGGTGCGATCCAGCGGCGTGACTTTCCCATCATCCAGGGCGGGTTGCTGGTGACCGCCTGCGTCTTTGTATTCGTCAACATCCTGGTCGACATGCTGTATGCATGGTTCGACCCGAGGGTGCGCAATGACCGCTGAGCCCGGGACCACGGCCGCGCCGCCCCTGTCGCTGGCGCAGGAAGTCGCCCGCGCCCGCCGGCGCCGGCGCATCGTCTTCCTGCGGCGACTGTTGGGGCATCCTTCGTTTCTGATCGGTTTCGTGATCCTGCTGGCCTTCGTGATGACCGCGCTGCTGGCCGACTGGCTGGCGCCCTACGGCCCCACACGGATCCACTTTCGCGCCATCCTCGCGCCCCCTTCGGCCGACCACTGGCTGGGCACCGACGGTTTCGGCCGCGATATCCTCAGCCGGATCATCCATGGCACGCGGGTTTCGCTGCGTATCGGCATCTTCGTGGTGCTGTTCACCGGCATCCTGGGAACCATCCTCGGCACGCTGGCCAGTTACATCAGCTGGCTTGACGGGCTGATCATGCGCGGGCTTGACGGGCTGATGGCCTTTCCCGGCGTGCTGCTGGCCATCGCGCTGGCCGCTGCGCTGGGCCCGTCGGAAACCAACGCCATCATCGCGCTGACGGTGACCTTCACGCCGCGCACCGCGCGCATCGTTCGCGCCAGCGTGATCGTGGTCCAGCAGATGCAGTATATCGAGGCCGCGCGCGCCGTCGGCGCCGGGCACGGCCGGATCGTGTTTCGCTATATCCTGGCCAACGCCCTGTCGCCGCTGATCGTGCAGCTGACCTTTGTCTTTGCGGTCTCGATCATCGCCGAGGCGATCCTGAGCTTTCTGGGCGTCGGCCCGCCTCCGCCGGCGCCGTCGCTGGGCAACATCATTGCCGACGGGCGCACCTATATTCAGGAGGCCTGGTGGATCACCGTCTTCCCCGGCCTTGTCATCGCGGTCGCGGTGCTGGGGCTCAACCTGATGGGCGACGGGCTGCGCGACGTGATCGACCCGCGCCAGCACAGCACCCGCGATACAGGCGGGCGCTGACCCGGCAATGCCCCGTGTCGGGGGAATACCCCGGACGACAACGCAGGCCCTTCGCGGCCTAAAGCCCCAGCTTCTGCATCTGGTGACGCAGTGCATGCCGGCTGATGCCGAGCTTGCGGGCAGCAGCCTGCTGGTTTCCTGCCGCAGCATCCAGCGCCTGTGCGATCAGCGATCGCTGGAATGCTGCCGTCGCCTCGTGAAAGCCCGCTTCCTGGACGTGCCTAGGGTCCGGTGCCGGCGGGACGGTTCGTGCCCCGGCACGCACCGTACGCAGAATCCTGTCAGGCAGATGACGCGGCAGGATCACCTCGTCCTCTTCAAGGATGAAGATGCGTTCCAGCAGGTTTTCCAGTTCGCGAACGTTCCCGGGCCAGGGATACTTCCGGAAGATCGCCTCGGTCTCGGGCGAAAGACCCCGAATCCGTCGTCCGTAGGCGGCGTTGAAGCCGTCAATGAAATGCCGTGCAAGCACCAGAACATCGTCACCCCGGTCGCGCAGGGCCGGGATGTTCAGCGCCACCACCTGCAGCCGGTAATAGAGATCCTCGCGGAAGTTCCCTGCCGTGACCTCGGACAGAAGCACCTTGTTGGTGGCGGCGATGAACCGCACATCGACCGATGTCGACCGCACCGCACCCACACGCCGGAACTGGTGGGTGTCCAGCAGACTGAGGAGCTTGGCCTGCAGATGCGGGTCCATTTCGCGGATTTCGTCAAGAAACACGCTGCCGCCGTTTGCAGCCTCCACAAGCCCGATCTTGCGTTCCGAGGCGCCGGTAAAGGCGCCCTTCTCGTGGCCGAAGAATTCCGATTCCATCAGGCTGCCGGGAATCGCGGCGCAGTTGATGTCCAGAAACGGCTTTGCCGCCCGTGCCGAGGCATTGTGGATCAGGCGCGCCAGCAAACCCTTGCCGGTGCCGGTCTCGCCGTAGATCAGCACGGTTCGGGCCGCACTGCGCGCCACACGTTCGGCAAGCTGGCATAATGCCAGCATGCCGGGGTATTCGCCCACCAACTGGCGCCCGTATTCCGCCATGCCATCGCCCGCCGCCATGGCGCGGGTCAGGCCGGAATGCGAATGGCCTGCCATTCTCCCGCGCAGGGATTGCCAGGGTGGAAGTATACGCAGCGATCGCGGATTGCAAAGATGGCGCTGGAGAGGGTCGCGGTATCCTCGCCGGGCCCGGGATGCTGGCAGATCGGCGCCCCCCCCGCATCGCCCGAATGGGTGGCCATCAGGCGCGCCGCAGCAACGGCATCCCAGGCCCGGGCGGGCAGCCTTTCTGACAGCAGGCGCAGGCGCGCCGCCGAATTGCCGTCGATGCGCATGCCGTCACGCAGGAAAGTATCGGCAGACAAGGCCGATGACAGGAAATGATTGGTGCGCCAGACAGGATCGCCGCGGTCGAAGGCCACCGTCCGCGCGCCCAGTTCGACCACCGCGCAGGCGCCGGCGGCATCGGCAAGCACCAGCGACCCGCCGCCGGCATGAGCGACCGAGCCCAGCCAGTCCAGCGCCTCGGCCACCGTGGCGCAGCGGGCCAGCACCCGGGTCATGACGAAATACCGCAGCCAGCCGATTGCATGGGTGCGGGCACCGATCTGGGTATCGGCCAGTGCCAGCCCCGCGCCATTCATGCCGCTGGAATAGGCGCCGGGGCTGCCCAGACTTCCGATGCACAACATGCCGCCGGTCACGATATCGGGCCCGCTATGCCAGGCGACCCGCTGCACCCCGAGATGGACGCCGCCGAAATCGCGGTTCTTGACCACCAGCGGCCCGTCCGGCCCGCCGCCCACGGCCCAGGCGCTGCAACCGTCACCGTCAGTGACGGCACCGCCGGCAAGGTCGCGCAGGGTACCCAGATGCAGGTGCAGGAAAAGCTCGTCCAGCGGCAGGTCGAAGCCCTCGGCGATACCCGCAAGCTCGGCCATGCCTTCGGGGTCGGCATCCTCGGCAAAGCGCCGCTGACCTGCGACATAGGCCAGAGCGCGTTCATCGATCAGACCTTCGGCACGGGCGGTTTCCACCCTGCCAAGCGTGGCGCGCCGCACCTGGGCACACAGTGCATCATCCGCGCCGGCCGCCTGCGCCTGTCCACGTTCCCGCGGGCTTCCCGAAAACAGCTCCGGCGCAACCGGGACGACGGAAAGACCAGTCATGCGGCAGACCCCCCATCGGTGATCGAAAGCCCCTCGTGCAACCGATGGCACGCCGCATCATGGCCCTGCCCGACCGTTTCGCGGTGCGGCGCCGATCTGCGGCAGATGTCGATGGCAAGCGGGCAGCGGGTGTGAAACTTGCAGCCCGAAGGCGGGTTCAGCGGCGACGGAAGATCGCCGGTCAACCGCACCCGGTCGGTCCTGGCCGTAGCCTCGACCTTCGGCACTGCCGACAACAGGCTTTGGGTATAGGGGTGGCGGGGCCTGGAAAGCACGGCCTCCACCGGCCCCTGTTCCACGATCTCGCCCAGGTACATCACCGCAACCCGGTCGGCCAGATAGCCGATTACCGAAATATCGTGCGAGATGAACAGGTAGGTCAGAGCGAACTCGCGCTTGAGATCCTGAAGAAGCTGGATGATCTGGGCCTGGATCGACACGTCCAGCGCCGATACCGGCTCATCACAGACCACAAAGTCGGGCCGCGAGATCAGCGCCCTTGCAATACCGATGCGCTGGCGCTGCCCGCCCGAGAACTGATGCGGATAGCGGTCGATCTGCCCGGCCTTCAGCCCGACCTTTTCCAGCATCTCCGCGACCGTCTCGCGCTGCGCGGCGCGCCCCGAAGCAAGCCCGTGCAGTTGCAACGGAAGCCCGACGATATCGGCCACCGTGCGGCGCGGATTGAGCGAGGCATAGGGATCCTGAAAGATGATCTGCATGCGCCGCCGCATGGCGGTCATTGCCGCGGGCGACAGGGCGGTAACGTCGGTTCCGTCAAATGTCACCCGCCCGGCGCTGGGTTCGTGAAGGCGAAGGATCGCCCGGCCAAGCGTTGATTTGCCGCAGCCCGATTCACCGATAAGACCGAGGATCTCGCCGCGTTCGATATCCAGCGATACATCCGACACCGCCCGAACCGCAGTTGGCCTGCGACCCAAGAGCCGCCCGACAAGACTCATGCGGCCGACATAGGTCTTGCTCAGCCCCTCGACCTGAAGAAGTGCCCCGGTCATGGCCCCGCCTCCGCCGGGGTCCGGATGCATCGGACCTGCCGCCCGGGCCCGACCCGGCGCATCTCGATCGGGCGCAGACAGTCGGGGCCGGCTTCGGGGCAGCGGGCGTGAAAGCGGCATTGAGGCGGCAGATCGATCAGCTCGGGCACCTGCCCCTCGATCGGGCGGATCGGCTGGCCGCGCAGCGCCGGCCGCGGAATCGACGCCAGCAGGCCGCGGGTATAGGGATGCCTCGGACTGCCGATTACGGCGGCCGTCGGCCCCTCCTCCACCACCTGGCCGGCATACATCACGATCACCCTGTCGCAGTGCTGCGCCACCACGCCCAGGTCATGGGTGATCAGCACCACCGACATGCCAAGGCGCGCGCGAATATCGTCGATCAGCTCCAGCACCTGTGCCTGGATGGTGACATCGAGTGCGGTTGTGGGCTCGTCGGCGATCAGCAGGCGCGGCTTGGATGCCAGCGCGATGGCGATCATGATGCGTTGGCGCATCCCGCCCGAGAATTCATGCGGATACTGCTTCAGCCGGTCATCGGGCGACGGGATGCCGACAAGGCCCAGCATCTCGACCGCGCGGGCACGGATGGCCCGCGCACGGGCCGGACCGCCGCGCGGAAGTTCATCGTCATGGGCCTCCAGCATTTCGGCAATCTGGGTGCCGACGGTCAGAGCCGGGTTCAGCGCGGTCAGCGCATCCTGCATTGTCATGGCGATATCGCGGCCGCGCACCGCCTGCATCTGGCGCCGCGAAAGCTGGCGCAGGTCGACCCCGTCGAAAAGGATCTCGCCGGCCTCTATCCTGCCGGGCGGGCGGATAAGCCCCATCACCGAGGCGAAGGTCACGCTCTTTCCCGAGCCGGATTCGCCAACCACGCCCAGGCATTCGCCCGGCTCCACCGTCACGTCCACGCCATCGACGGCACAGACGCGCCCCGCCCTGGTGTCGAAAACCGTGCGCAATCCGCGCACCTGAAGCAGCGGCCTGCTCATTCGCTGAACCGCGGGTCAAAGGCATCGCGCAGCCCCTGGCTGGCGACGTTGATCGCCAGCACCAGCAGCAGGATCGCCACACCGGGAAAGGTTGAAACCCACCAGCTTTCGAGGATGAAGGCGCGGCCGTCTGCCACCATCGCCCCCCAGGAGGCGGTGGGCGGCTGCACCCCGAGACCGAGGAAGGACAGGGCTGCCTCGAGGATGATGACATCGGCCATGCGGATGGTGGCCACAACCAGCACCGGCGACAGGATGTTCGGCAGGATCTCGCGCAGCATGATGTGGCGGTCGGATGCTCCCACGGCGCGTGCGGCCTCGACATATTCCAGCTCGCGCACCGCCAGCGTCTCGCCCCGCACCACCCGGCAGGGAATGACCCATTCCTTGTAGGCCATCACCAGGATGATGTTGGCCAGCCCCGGCCCCATCATCGCCATCAGACCGATCGCGAAGATCAGATAGGGAAAGCCCAGCAGGATATCGACGATGCGCGAGATCACGATATCAACCCAGCCCCGAAGATAGCCCGCGGCGAGCCCGGCGAGAATGCCGACCACGGTCGCCACAAGGATCACCGCGACACCGATGAAGATCGAGATTCGCGCGCCATAGATGATGCGCGACAGGATATCGCGGCCCAGCGCATCGCAACCCAGCGGGAAAGCCCAGTCACCGCCCTCCATCCATGCCGGCGGCTGCAGGCGGCGGAACAGATCGGTGGCAGCCGGATCATGCGGCGCGATCCACGGCGCAAAGACCGCCATGACAACGAAGATCAGCACCACGATTGCGCTGCCAAAGGCCAGCCGGTTTGCCGCAAAGGCACGCAGGTTGCGACGGAAGAGCGAATCCGCCGGTGCGCGGGCGTCGGACGCAAAGCTCACAGCTTCACCCGCGGGTTGAGGACGGTATACAGGATATCGGCAAGGAAGTTCAGCAACACATAGGTCACCGCGTAAAGCAGGACTGCCGCCTGGACGAGCGGATAGTTGCGCACGAAGATGCTTTCCACCACCAGCCGGCCAAGCCCCGGCCAGCCGAACACCGTTTCCACGATCATGTTGCCGCCCAGAAGCGAGCCGGTTTCCATCGCCGCCACGGTCACGGTGGGGATCAGCGCATTCTTCAGCGCATGCCGCCACAGGATGCGCTGGCGGTTCAGCCCCTTGGCCTCGGCGAAGGTGATGTAATCGGCGCGCAGGACCTCCAGCATGGCGGTTCGTGTCACACGCATGAGGATTGCCGTCATCGGCAGGCCAAGCGTGATGGCGGGCAGGATGATATGCGCCAGGGCGTTGCGGAAGGCCGCGAATTGCCCCTGGATTAGCGAATCGATCAGCAGGAAATGGGTGATGGGCCGCACCGTGACGCCATGCTCATAGGCCACCCGCCCGGCCACCGGCAGCAGATTGAGCTGCACCGCAAACAGCATCAGCAGCAGGATACCGAACCAGAACCCCGGCAGCGAGACGCCAAGAAGCGAGCCCACCGTGGCGATGCGGTCGAAGATCGAGTTCTTCTTTACCGCTGCAAGAACGCCCAGCGGGATCGCGGTCACAAGCGCGATGATCATCGCCATCAGGGTCAGTTCGATGGTGGCCGGAAGACGTTCGATGATCACGTCGGAAACCGGCCGGCGATGATAGAAGCTGGTTCCGAAATCGAACTGCAGCGCGTTGCCGAGGAAAACGAAATACCGCTCCACCATGGGCCGGTCGAGGCCCAGATCGCGGCGCATGCGTTCTTCCTGTTCGGGGGTCACCAGCTGATCCCCGATCATGATCTCGACCGGATCGCCCGGCGTCAGCGCCATCATCACGAAGACGATGACGCTCACGCCAAGCAGAACGGGCACAAGCTGCAGCAGTCGTTCGATCAGCCGTGTAACGCTCATGCCCGTGCTCCCGGTCCGGTGGTCAGTCCAGACAGGCGCGGTGCAGGTTGATCCTGCTGTCGGGGCTGGGAGACCAGTTGCTCAGCCGGGTCGACACGCCATAGATGTCCTGCGGCACCCACAGGTAGACATAGGGCAGGTCGGCGCTCGCCATCGCCTCGGCCTCGCGGTACATCTCGCCGCGGCGTGCGCGGTCCAACTCGACCGCGGCGGCGTCAAGCAGCGCGTCGAGTTCGGGGTTGGAATAGCCAGCCGAGTTGCCGCGGGCGTCGGTGCCATGCGTCGGGCCGAAGATGTCGAAGGGATCGAGCGTGCTGTTGCCCCAGGAGCTGAGGAACATGTCGCCTTCCTTCGGACCGCCGCGGGTCTGCCATTTCTGGTTCATCAGCGTGCCTTCGCCAACCTGCACCTGGGTATTGATGCCGGCGTTGGTCAGAAGCGCCGCAATCGCCTCGGCAATGTCGCGCATCGGCCCGGTGGTGTCGAGCGTCACCGAAATGCCGTCCGGGTATCCGGCTTCGGCCAGCAGCGCGCGCGACCGCTCGGGGTCGAACTCGTATGCGGGCAGGTCATGGTTCTTGCCGAAGGCATCGGGCGACAGGATTCCGTCGATCCGCGAGGCGGTTCCGTTCAGGATGCGGTCGATGATCAGGTCACGGTCGATGGCATGGGCGACGGCGTGCCGGACCCGCACATCGTCAAAGATGTCGCCCTGGTTGTTCATCGCCAGGAAGAAGCTGCGGGTGCCGTTGACCGTCATCACCTCGGTATTGGGGCTGTTGGCAACCTGATTCATCGAGAAGGGCGGAAG
Source organism: Paracoccaceae bacterium (assembly GCA_007128865.1). Lineage (GTDB taxonomy): Bacteria > Pseudomonadota > Alphaproteobacteria > Rhodobacterales > Rhodobacteraceae > Rhodobaculum. The sequence goes on along the minus strand of SKWP01000482.1, from coordinate 3,349 downwards.
TTCGTTGATGATGTGGACATCGCCCGAAAGCAACGCCGCCACCCGCGAGGCGGATTCCGGGATCACCTGGAAGATCACGCGCTCCACACAGGCAGGGCCGGCTTCGGGAATTCCGGGCGCGCCACCGTAATAGTCGTCGAAACGTTCCATCACCACCGACTCGCCACGCCGCCATTCGGCCAGCCGGAAAGGCCCGGTACCGACAGGATCGGTCGCAAGGGCTGTTGAGCCCACTGCCTCGACATGCGCTTTGGAAACGATCTGCTGATGCGGCAGCATCGCCGGCAGCAGCGGCCAGGGCTCGGACAGGGTGAAGCGCAACGTGTTGCCTTCGACAATCTCGACCGATTCGACCGGTCCGAGCAGCGCGCCGCGCGGGCTGGTCTGGCCATCGCCCATGCCGCCCTCGTTCAGCAGCCGGTCGAAGGTGAACTTGACATCGTCAATGGTCATCTCGGTGCCGTCGTGAAACTTCACGCCCGCGCGGATGACGAAATCATAGACCGTGGGCGAGACCTGGGTGAAGCTCTCGGCGATCTCGGGGTGAATCATCATGTCCGACGAACGGGTCACGACCCCGTCGTGGATGTTGCGGATGATCGTTTCGGTTTCGCGGTTGCGATGGTTTGCAGGATCGAGCGTATCGGCATCACGGGTGAAGCCGACAATCAGCGTCTGCGCCTGCACCGCGGGCGCCGCCGTGGCCAGCACAAGCGCTGATGCCACGAGGGTCCGGTGAAGCATTTTCATGGTCCGAATCTCCCTGTTGCTTGTGGCCCGACGCCGGCGTCGCGGCCATTCCTGGGCGAACGCAGCGAGCGTTCACACCCCAGTGAATGCAGATTTCATGCCATGTTGCGCCTTCTGCAAGTAGCCCGGCATTCACCCTGCTTTACGCCTTGTTTGATGAATCCGCGGCGGTGACGCCCATTGCGATCGATGCAGTGCAGCGCGATATTCACGCATCAGCGTGAAGGATTCACGCGTTGCCCGACCCGTGCCGCTGCGGTCTTCAGCCGCGCACGCGCGCGCCTTACGGACGCCGACGCCAGACCGAGGGATTCGCGGTATTTGGCCACCGTCCGACGCGCCACCACGATCCCTTCCTCGTGCAGGCGCGCGCTCAGCGCCGCGTCGCTCAGCGGCCGTACTCCCGACTCTTCCCGGATCAGCGCGGCAATCCGGTGGCGCACCGCACCCGCCGCCACCGGGGCACCGTCACCGGTAGCGGCCAGCGATGCCCCGAAGAAATCCCGCAGCGGATACGTGCCCAGCGGCGCAGACACGAGAAGCCCCGCAGCGACCCGGCACACGGTCGTCTCGTGTACGCCTGCGCGTTCCGCAACCGCTGCCCTGGTCAGCGGCCGGATCGCTGCGGCACCATGGCGCAGGAAACCATCCTGAAGGGCAACTGCGGCCGAAACCACCGCAAGCACGGTTGCATTGCGCCGCGCCACCGCCCGGCAAAGGCGTTGCGCCTCGGCCAGCGCCGCCTCGCGCTCGGCCGCAGTGTCCGGCGTTGCGTCACCGGGCGCCTGCACGGAAACCCGCGGCGTTGTCGCGTCATTCATGTCCACATGCCATCCCCCGCCCTCGGCCGCGGTGACAATCACGTCCGGCGGGCGAACCGGTGCAGGGCCGGCACCAAAAGCCGCTCCGGGCTTCGGATCGAGCCGGCGCAACCGGCCGGCCAGTGCCGCGACATCGGCTTCGGAAACGCCGCAAAGCTCGGCCAGCGCGGCAAGGCGGCCTCGTGCAAGCAGATCGAGATGGCACAACAGCGCTTCCATCGGCGCATCCAGCATCCCCCGGTCTGCGGCCTGGATGCGCAGGCATTCGGCAAGATTGCGCGCGAACAACCCGGCCGGCTCGACGCCGTTCTGGAGTCTGACCAGCACCGTCTCGACCTTGGCGACATCGCAGCCGATACGACGGGCGATATCGCCCAGCGGCATACCCAGCCAGCCGCTAGGCTCAAGAGCTTCGGCCAGCATCAGGCCGATGCGGCGCGGCTCCGGATCGTGCAGGATGAGGGCCACCTGACCGGCAGCATGGGCCTCGAGCCCGCTGCTGCCCGCAGCCGGCATCGCCTCGGCCTGCGCAGTACCGCCGCCAATCCCGACCCCCTGCCGCGAATGCGCCGGCCCCCTGGCCCGCGTTGCGGTCGGATCGCTCGCCACGGCAAGCACCAGCGCCGGGTTGCGGCGCGCCACCATTGCCAGCTCTGCGCCAAGCTCGGCGTTGTCGAGGCGCAAAAACCCGATGGCGCGGCGCAAATCCCCGGTCATGGCCAGCCGCCGGGTCTGGCGCAGTTCGAGGCCGCTTCTGGTGCCGATCTGCATGGCAAAAACCCCGCCCTGCCACATGGAATGAGGCGCCCGCAGATTAGGCCGCCCGTTGCTGCGCCGCAACCGGCGGCCGAGACGCCAGCAATCCGGCTTGCACGGCTTGCCCGCGGGCGCCAATCCGAAAGGCCCGCAAGGCTGCAGCATGTCCGGTCAGGCGAAAGCCACCCAGAGCATCCGCAGGCCGAGAAGCACCATGAGCCCAAGCACCAGACGCTCGAACAACGCCTTGCTGAAATGCCGCCCCAGACGCTGCCCCACGGCCATGCAGACGCCAATGGGTACCATGGTGAGGCAAGACAGCAGGAATATCTGCGGTGTCATCAACCCGACCAGGGTCAGCGATACCGACTGCGCAACGCCGAAAGTCAGGTAGGTCGCCGAGACCGCGAACATGAATTTCGGTCGCGGCCAGCGCAAGGCGTGCAGGTATACCAGGCTCACCGGTGCCGAAATACCGGTCATCCCCTGCAGAGCACCGCCGGTCAGTCCGACAGGCACTGCAAGGCCCTGCGCGGCCCGGGCCCCCAGGTGCGTATCCGGCCTGAGCACGTACAATCCGCCGTAGACCAGGATCAGCAGCCCGAGCACGGCGGACAGGTAGCGTTCGTCCACCTGCACCAGCAGGCTGGTACCGATCGCAATGCCGATGGCGCAGGAAACCAGCAGCGGCCGCATCACCCTCGCGTGGTGACGTTCGGCGCGGAATTGCCAGACCTGCTGCAGATTGGTCAGAATCAAGGGTGCGGCCACCAGTGCCACGGCATGCGGCAACCCCACGAAGGCGGCCAGCACCGGCACCGAAACGATGGGCAGGCCCAGCCCTATCGCGCCCTTGACAAAGCCGGCAAGGGCCAGCGCGCCGACCATGATTGCAAGCTCGCCGGCAGAGAACGCGCTGAGATCCATGATTGTCCGGCGTCCCGAAGTCTGGCTGGCCTTGTCGGAACCCCCGGCCACCGGTGCTGCGGTCGGGCCCCCGTCCGCCCGCTTTCCCGCTTTGC
>SKWP01000351.1 GCA_007128865.1 Paracoccaceae bacterium | reverse complement strand
TGGTGCAGATAGGCGCGGCTGTAGTTCCGGCAGGCCGGGCAGGTGCAGGCCTCGTCCAGCGGCCTGGGGTCGTCGCGATGGCGGGCGTTCTTGAGGTTCACCGCGCCGCGCCGGGTAAAGGCCTGCCCGGTCCTTCCGGACCGCGTCGGCAGGACGCAGTCGAACATGTCTATCCCGCGCTCGACCGCCCCGACGATGTCGTCGGGCTTGCCCACACCCATAAGGTAACGCGGCCGGTCTTCCGGCAGCATTCCCGGCGCATCGTCAAGCACTGCGAGCATCTGTGCCTGCCCTTCGCCCACGGCGAGCCCGCCGACCGCGTAGCCATCAAACCCGATGCCGCGCAGCCGTTCGGCGCTTTCGGCGCGCAGGTCTGGATAGACGCTGCCCTGCTGGATGCCGAACAGCGCATGGCCGGGCCGGTCCCCGAAGGCATCGCGCGACCGTTCTGCCCAGCGCATCGACAGTTCCATCGATTTGCGGGCGGTGGCGCGGTCTGCCGGCCATGGCGTGCATTCGTCAAAGGCCATGACGATGTCCGAACCAAGCAGGCGCTGGATTTCCATCGAGCTTTCCGGGCTCAGCATGTGCCGGCTGCCGTCGATATGGCTGGAAAACCGCACCCCTTCTTCGGAAAGCTTGCGCAATGCGGCCAGGCTCATCACCTGAAAGCCGCCCGAATCGGTCAGGATCGGACGATCCCAGTTCATGAACCGGTGCAGCCCGCCAAGCCGCGCGATCCGTTCTGCACCCGGGCGCAGCATCAGATGATAGGTATTGCCCAGCAGGATGTCGGCGCCGGTGGCGGCAACGCTTTCGGGCAGCATCGCCTTGACCGTGGCGGCAGTGCCCACGGGCATGAACGCCGGGGTGCGGATATCGCCCCTTGCCGTGCGCAGGACGCCGGTGCGCGCCTTGCCGTCCGTTGCGGTCAGTTCGAACTTCAATTCCGTGCCCGTCCGTTGCTGCTGGCGCACCCCGGCGGTGCCATTTCCCGACCGTTGCAAGGGTCAGGCACGATCAGCGCCCCTCGGTCAGCAGGACCGCATTGCCGGAAAGCCTGCGGCACCCGCCGGCTTCGGGCCGGGCGCGAAGGCCCGCCGGCAACGAAAGCCTGCCGGTCGCGGGCAACAGCCGGAAGCTTTCGGGCCGGATCAGTGCCAGGCAGAGATCGGGGTGCAGATCGCCGATCCGGAGCCGCCAGTCCATCGGTTCGCCATCTTCGAGATTCCGCTCGCGATCGGCGTCGACCACTGCCAGCACCACCGCGAGCCGATGGGCAAGCCAGCGGTCATGTGCCGCAACCGCGATTGCCAGCAACACCGCGAACACGATCCCGCGCCTTACCCAGACCATTCCTGCCCCCCGATTTCATTGCCACCACTGGACGCGGCCCGAGAAATCCCTATATAAACGCTCAGGAAAACGCCCGCCACCGGAGACCGGCGCATGACCGACCCACTTCCCGAGGGAACCCCGCTGATCCGGCCCTCCAGCACCGACCATCCGCTTTATGAAAGCGTGGTCGAGGCTTGCCGGTCGGTTTACGATCCCGAAATCCCCGTCAACATCTACGATCTCGGGCTGGTCTATACCATCGACATCTCCGACGACAACGCCGTCGATATCGTCATGACGCTGACGGCGCCCGGCTGTCCCGTTGCCGGCGAAATGCCGGGATGGGTCGCCGATGCGGTAAACGCCGTGGCGGGTGTGCGCCAGGTCGATGTCGAAATGACCTTCGAGCCGCAATGGGGCATGGACATGATGTCCGACGAGGCCCGGCTCGAACTGGGTTTCATGTGACCGCCCCGCAGAGCCATCCCTGAACCGGAGTCCTCCGAATGTTTGCAGTTCCCGGAAAATCCCCGGTTACCATGACACCGGCAGCGGTGCGCCAGATTGCCCGGCTGATGGCACGCGAGGGTGCGCTTGGCCTGCGGATCGGCGTGCGCAAGGGTGGTTGCGCGGGCATGGAATACACCATGGAGGCCGCCACCGCGATCGATCCGCATGAAGAGATCGTCGATCAGGACGGTGCCCGCGTGATCATTGCGCCGATGGCGCAGATGTTTCTGTTCGGCACCGAAATCGACTATGAAACCGGCCTTGTCGAAAGCGGCTTTCGTTTCCGCAACCCCAATGTGACCGACGCCTGCGGTTGCGGCGAATCGATCAGCTTTGGCGAACCCGGGGCGGCCGCGGCACGCAGCGCCTGACAACCGCAATCCGGCCGGCATTGCCTTTGCCGGTGCGGCGGGTAGTCTGCACCGCAGCAATCACGGGCAGGGGGACGCGATGCGCCGCAGGCTTGCCGCCGGAAACTGGAAGATGCACGGGCTTTCGGCCGATCTGGACGAGGCCCGCGCCCTTGCGCGCGATACCGCCACGGCGCGCTGCGAAAGGCTGATCTGCCCGCCCGCGACGCTGCTGGCCCCGATGGCTGCGGCGCTGGCCGGCAGCGGTGTGCTTCTGGGCGGCCAGGACTGCCACCACACTGCATCGGGCGCGCATACCGGCGATGTCTCGGCGGCGATGCTGGCCGATGCAGGGGCAAGCCATGTGATCGTCGGTCATTCGGAACGCCGCAGCGATCATGGCGAAACCGATGATCAGGTCGCCACCAAAGCTGCCGCCGCCCATGCCGCAGGGCTGGTGGCAATCATTTGCCTGGGCGAAACGGAAGCCGAACGCGACCGGGGCCAGACCCTGGCGGTGGTGTCGGGCCAGCTTGCGGGGTCGCTGCCCGACAGTGCGTCGGCGGTCAATACCGTCATCGCCTATGAACCGGTCTGGGCCATCGGCACCGGCCGCACCCCGACCGAAGCACAGATCGCCGAGGTTCACGCGGCCTTGCGCGGCGCGTTGCAGCGCCTGCTCGGCGGCGAAGGCGCGGGAATACGCCTGCTCTATGGTGGCTCTGTCAAGCCGGGCAATGCCGCGGCAATCTTTGCCCTGCCCGAAGTCGACGGCGCGCTGGTTGGTGGTGCCAGCCTCAAGGCTGCGGATTTCGCAGCAATCGTGTCTGCGCTCGACTCCTCGGGCTGACCCGCAGGCAACGTCTCAAAACATTCGAGGGGCCGGGCCGGGGCCGGATCAGGCGCGGCCTGCCGAAATCAGGCGGTGAGCCACCATCACGGCGGCCGCCGAACCGAGCGCCGCACCAAACAGGATCAAGGTTGCGCTCAGATCCTCCATCATCTCGGGCCGCAGCGCCAATGCGCCGGCCAGCGCCACCATGACGGCGCCGCCCAACAGCTTGAAGGCGCGGCCATGATGCTCGCCCATCCGGCCAAGGCTCATGCCTGCGACGGCAATCGCGAATATCACCAGCTCGACGCTCAGATAGGTCAGCACATAAATGGCCAGCAATCCCGAAAAGCCGGCCCGACCCACATCGCGCTCGGCCAGGATACCCGACCAGATCACCGGAAAGCCCGCGGTACAGGGCAATTCCACCAGCGCAATTCCCGCGGCCATGATCACGGTTGCGCCGATCAGCGCTGGCGTACTCATGTCCTGCTGCCGCAATCCGCGCAGGCGTTGGTAGATTCCGGGTTTCTTGGCCTCCGGAATCGAAAAGGTAAGCCCCCGCCCGTACCAGAAGTAATCCTTGATGCTGACAAGACCGAAGCCCAGCGCAAACAGGGCCACTGCCCAGCGCACCCACGACAGGGCAAAGGCAAAGGCCAGCACGCTGAACAGACCGGCGATGAAGGCGCCATAGATCAGCGCCGTGGTCAGCAGAAAGCTGATACCCACGACCGCCACACGCCGGCGCGAGCCCGAGGCGATAACGATCCCCAGCAGCAGGGTCAGAACCCAGAGCGAGCAGGGATTGAACCCGTCGACGAAGGCGATCAGGACAGTCAGGCCCAGCACCGAGGCCGTGGCATGCTCGACCTCGCCCAGCAGGGGCAGACGCAATACGCTGATCGGGGCCACGGGTTCGGCATCGCCCGCCAGCATGGCCGCGATCGCCGCCTCGATCTCGGCACGCTGGCCGGGCGTGTCGCCGACCCATGCGCGCGCGCCAAGCATGAGCGTGGGCACATAATGTGCGCTGATTCCGCGGGCTTCGGCCATTTCCTGAAAAAGCGCGTGATGGCGGTCGGTGCGTGAAAGTTCCCACTCAACCACCTGCAGGCCGGGAAAACGCGCTTCCAGGCCATCCAGCCATGGCTTCTGTCGGACACAGACGGGGCAGTCGACGCTCCAGAACACATGCAGCACCGCGTCATCGTCAGAGGTGGCACCCTGCGCCGGGGCCAGGCCGGCAAAGGCGATGACAACGGTCAGCCAAAGCCCGGCGATGCCCCGGGCAAGCCAGCAGCAGGCGGTGTGTGCAAGGCTTCCGGGCGGACGGGTGCGCGTCATCGGCTCGGAAACCCCGCTCGGCGCATGACGCCGGAAAACCCGACAGTCGGGCGCCGACCGTTGATTTCAGGTCGTGACACGCCGCGCCGCGTCATGGTTGCGCAACAGCCCGGGGTCTGCGGGCCTGTTCGGGATGGCTGAGCCGGCAGCGGCGGTACATCGCCCACCGCCTCAAAGCCTCGCGCATTCAGAGCCTTCGTCGTCGCCATCGGGCCTTCAGTTCACCTTCGCCAAGCCTGCAGCCGCGTTCACCCGCCAAACCCGCGCCCCGATACAGGCGCGCCATTCGGGGGCCGCGAAGTGGCGGATAGCCCACCGACAATACCGGATAGCAGAATGTTCGGCCATGATCCGCCCTTTTCTGCCATGGACCGCAGATGCCCGCCAAGGTCTGCGCATGCACGCGCATCGTCGGCAAGGATCACCGGCAGGAGCTGCCAGGAGGCTTCAGATCAGGTACCCAAGCACCCGACCCACGCCTGTCAGAGCCGCGAACTGAACCGCAATGATCGCTGCCGCGGGCAAGACCAGCATGAATGGCCGAAGCTGCAAACGCCCGCGGCCTTCAAGGATTGCCGCGATCAGCGCCATGTGCAGGGGAAGGGCGCTGACAAGCGTCGCATAGAGATAGACGCCGGCAAGATTGCCGAACGCGGCGGCACGGGCAAGCGTCGGCCCGAGTGCAGCGATCGCCTGGGCAGGATCGCCGCCAAAGGCACCGAACACCAGCGCGGACACAGCAAAGACCGCACCGTGAAGAAGTGCAAACAGAACGATCCGCGCGCCGAAATCCAGCGTAAGGACCGCAAAGGGGCCAAGGGTTTGCGCCCGTAGTCGGGCAAACAGGATCAGACCGACCCAGTTCACGGCCACCACCGCGGGCAGGCCGTTCGTCACGACCTGCCGCAGGAACGGCCCGAACGCGCCCCTTGTGCCCGCAAGATGCCCCCAGAATCCGGGCGTGCCGGCGATGTACAGGGCCAGGACCGGCAACAGGCCCCCGATACTCAGCAGCAGCGTATTGCCGATAAACCGCCCCGCCGGCAGCCGGATCGAGAAATGGCGGTCGAACCAGACGAGCATTGCGTGCTCCCGCGCGGGCCTTGATGCAGGCAGTCGGTGGCGGCGGCGACCGCAGCCCGACCTTTTCGTGTTCAGACCGCGAAGACCGCCGCGACTTCGTACATCACCGGCTCGAACCTTGTGCACAGCGCGGCGATCTCGCGGTTGCGCTGGCGCATCTCGGGCGTGCGCAGCATCGCCTGAAAATCCTCG
>SKWP01000114.1 GCA_007128865.1 Paracoccaceae bacterium | reverse complement strand
CGTGGCTGTCGGCCAGCACCTGGATCTCGATATGCCGGGGCTGGGTGACGAATTTCTCGATGAAGATGCGGTCGTCGCCGAAGCTGGACGCGGCCTCGTTCTTCGATGACTGGAACCCCTCGCGCGCCTCCGCGTCGCTGTGGGCGATCCGCATGCCCTTGCCGCCGCCTCCGGCGCTGGCCTTGATCATCACCGGATAGCCGATCTGGCGGGCGATCTTGACCGCCTCATCCGCGTCCCCGATCAGCCCCATGAAGCCCGGCACGGTTGATACGCCGGCCTCGGCGGCCAGCTTCTTCGAGGTGATCTTGTCGCCCATCGCGGCGATGGCACCGGGGGGCGGGCCGATGAAGGCGATGCCGGCGGCCTGCAGCGCCTCGGCAAAGGCGCGGTTTTCGGACAGGAAGCCATAGCCGGGGTGGATGGCCTGCGCGCCGGTCTCGCGGGCGGCTTGCAGGATGCGGTCGATCACCAGATAGGATTGCGCCGCGGGCGCCGGGCCGATGGGCACGGCGGTGTCGGCCATCTCGACATGCAGGGCGTTGCGGTCGGCCTCGGAGAACACCGCGACGGTGCGGATGCCCATCTTGCGGGCAGTGCGGATGACGCGGCAGGCGATCTCGCCCCGGTTGGCGATCAGGATGGTGTCGAACACGAAGGCGGCCCTTTCCGGCGGGTTGAACGCAAAAGGGGACGCCCCGCGGCGGCGGGCCGTCCCCGTGGGATGGATCTTGGCTGGCCTAGACGCGGGGCGTCAGCGGCACTGGTGCGGATACATCTGGCAGAAGGCGACGTTGCCGGCCCCGCCGACGACGGCGCCACGCACCGGGTCGCCACCAAGGGCTGCCGCCCCCACCGCGCCCGCGCCGGCGCCGATGACGGCCTGTTCGCCCAGGGTCTGCCCGCAGGCGCCCAGTGCCAGAAGGGCCACAAGCCCGGTTGCTGCAAGTTTCGTGCGCATGTCCGATTGCCTCCGGTCGGGTTCTTGCCTGTGGGGCAGGATACGCCAAGGCGGCGGGCCGTGCAGCCAAAAACCGCGTGTTCGCAGACGGAATCGGCGGTGGGCCGCCAGTTTGCCGCCTGTGCCGCGTGCGGGGGGCTCATGAATCGTCCTCGGCGAACACCTGCGGAAACGCCGCGCGGGCGCGGGTCACGTCGATGCGCAGCAGCGCGTCATAGCTTTCGGGATCGAACGGGTCTTCGGCCGGGACCACTTCGGCGCCGAACAGCCAGGACAGCCGGCCGGCGTCAAGGTTGCCGCGCTCGAACGGCGCGTCGCCGAAATGCGCCCAAAGCGCCGCCATGAAGGCGGTGTCGGCGCGCCGGTCGTCGGGGCGCCGGTCGGCGTGGCGCTTGCGTGCTGTCAGCCGGGTTGCGCCGGACGGGTTGGCACGGCGGATCGTGAACTGATGGTCAGTGCCGGGCAGCCGACCGGGAAAGCCGCGATGCTTCAGCATCGCGGCCCCCGAACGGTTGTGCTGACACAGCCGCGCGCACGCCCGTGCGCGCGGCGGAAGCGGAGGAAGGGGTCAGCGGTATTTCTTGCCGGTCGGCGCCGGTTCGGCCACGACGGGCTCGGCGATCGGCTCGAAAAAGACGGGCTCGGGCTGCTTGACAAAGCACGCGCCGGTAAACGACAGCGCGAGCACGGCGGCGAGCGCCTTGGCGGTGGTGGACATGCGTGTCTCCTGCTCTCAATCCGGTGCCGTGACACGGTGCAAGACCGCGCCCGACCCTCGGGCTTCGGTTCGATTGCACATTTGCAACCTTTCAACATGATAGCTGAAACACGCCGCTGGGGATACGATGCCCCCCCGGTGAGCAAGGCCTGTGACGAACGGGCATCACTTTTTCGACAATCTGAAGAATGGACGGCAAGATGTTGTGTATGCATCAAAACTCTTCCCAGATACAGTCGCCATCCTCGGGCCGATAGGCGTCGAAATACTGCATCACGTCGGGGGCAGAGGCCCCGAATTCGACCGCCTCGGCGGATAGCGAGACGATGATCTGTTCCACCGGGCGGCTGTCGCTTTCCAACATCGGCAGCGCATCGCGCCGGCACAGGGCAAGCATGTCATCCGTCGCCGCATCGGCGTCAACCTGCCCCGCCCCGGCAGCGATGGCGGGCGCAAGATAGCGCAGGCGCAGCCACCAAGGGCCGCCGCCCTGATCCTCCCACAGGGCTTCGATCAGGGCGACCTCCTGGCCCGACGGGAGGGCCACGGGGGCCTCGGCGACGGGATCAGGCGGGGAGGGGCGCAGCAGCCATGCCACCGCGCCGCCCGACGCGGCGATGACCGCCACCGCTGCCACCCAGCGCAGCCGCATCAGACCGCCCCCCGCCGTCGCGGCGTCACAGCGGAATGTTGTCGTGCTTCTTCCATGGCCTCTTGACGGTCTTGTTGCGCAGGCTGGCAAAGGCGCGGCACACCCGCCGGCGGGTGGAGCGGGGCTGGATCACCTCGTCGATGAAGCCGCGTTCGGCGGCGACGAAGGGATTGGCGAAGCGGTCCTCGTAATCCTGGGTGCGCGCGGCGATCCTGTCCGCGTCGCCCGCCTCCGACCTGTACAGGATCTCCACCGCGCCCTTGGCGCCCATCACCGCCACCTCCGAGGTGGGCCAGGCATAGCTGATATCGCCCCGCAGGTGTTTGGAGGCCATCACCACATAGGCCCCGCCATAGGCCTTGCGGGTGATCACCGTCACCTTCGGCACCGTCGCCTCGCCATAGGCGAACAGCAGCTTGGCGCCGTGCTTGATGACCCCGCCGTATTCCTGCCCGGTTCCCGGCAGGAAGCCCGGCACATCGACCAGCGTCAGGATCGGGATGTCGAAGGCATCGCAGAAGCGCACGAACCGCGCCGCCTTGCGGGCGCTGTCGATGTCCAGACACCCCGCGAGTACCATCGGCTGATTGGCCACCACGCCGACGGTGGACCCTTCCAGCCGGATGAAGCCGGTCACGATGTTGCGCGCGAACGCCTCCTGGATCTCGTAGAAATCGCCCTCGTCGGCGATCTTCAGGATCAGCTCCTTCATGTCGTAGGGGGCGTTGGGATTGGCGGGGATCAGGGTGTCGAGGCTGGGCTCGATCCGGCCGGGATCGTCGAAGAACGGCCGCACCGGCGGCTTTTCGCGGTTGGACAGCGGCAGGAAGTCGATCAGTCGACGGACCTCGGCCAGGGCCTCGATATCATCCTCGAAGGCGGCATCGGCGACCGAGGACTTGCTGGTATGCGTCTGCGCGCCGCCCAGTTCCTCGGCCGTGACCACCTCGTTGGTGACCGTCCTGACCACATCCGGGCCGGTGACGAACATGTACGAGCTTTCGCGCACCATGAAGATGAAGTCGGTCATTGCCGGGGAATAGACCGCCCCGCCCGCGCAGGGCCCCATGATCACGCTGATCTGCGGCACCACGCCCGAGGCCATGATGTTGCGCTGGAACACCTCGCCATAGCCGGCAAGGCTGTCCACGCCTTCCTGGATCCGCGCCCCGCCCGAGTCGTTCAGCCCGATCACCGGCGCGCCGTTCTGGATCGCCATGTCCATGATCTTGCAGATCTTGCCCGCATGGGTGGCGCTGACCGACCCGCCCAGCACGGTGAAGTCCTGCGCGAAGACATAGACCTGCCGGCCGTTCACCGTGCCCCAGCCGGTCACTACCCCGTCACCGGGCGGGCGCGTGGCCTCCATCCCGAAATCGGTGCAACGATGGGTGACGAACATGTCGAATTCTTCGAAACTGTCCTCATCCAGCAGCGCCTCGATACGTTCGCGCGCCGTCAGCTTGCCCTTGGCGTGCTGCGCGTCGATCCGCCGTTCGCCACCGCCCAGCCGCGCCGCTGCGCGGCGGGCCTCCAGCTCCTGCAGGATGTGCTGCATGCTTTTCCCTGTGCCCCGTCCCTGTGCCCCGATTATCGCTGCCGCCACAGTAGCCGGGCGGCCGGGGCGGGAAAAGGCGGATTGCGACGTTTTCCCGACGGTGGCCCATGCTGTCCCCGGGGCGCCGCCCGGCGGATGGACAACCCGCTGGCCCCGCCCTAAACCCCTTGCATGCAAGCGCCCCCGACCGTGCGGCTTTTCGACCGCACCACACCCCCGCATGTCGTGACCCTGGTCCTGATGGCAGGACTGACGGCCCTGTCGATGAACATCTTCCTGCCGTCGCTGCCGATGATGGCCGAGTGGTTCGGCACCGACTACGGGGTGATGCAGCTTGCGGTGTCGCTGTATCTGGCCATGACCGGGCTGCTGCAACTGTTCATCGGCCCGATCTCGGACCGTTACGGCCGGCGGCCGGTGCTGCTGGTGTCGATCACGGTGTTCCTGCTGTTCACCGTCGGCACCATCGTCGCCCCGACGGTGGAGGTGTTCCTGGCCTGCCGCATGGGTCAGGCGGTGATCGCGACCGGCATCGTGCTGAGCCGCGCCATCGTGCGCGACATGGTGGACGAGTCGCAGGCCGCGTCGATGATCGGCTATGTCACGATGGGCATGGCGCTGGTGCCGATGGTCGGCCCGGCGCTGGGCGGCATGCTGGAGGAGGCCTTCGGCTGGCAGGCCAGCTTTTCGCTGCTGCTGGCCTGCGGGGTGGCGGTGCTGGTGCTGGTCTGGGCCGATGTCGGCGAGACGGCGCAAAACCGCTCGGCCAGTTTCGCGGCGCAGGTGCGCAGCTATCCGGCGCTGTTCGGGGCGCGGCGGTTCTGGGGCTATTGCGCGGTGGCGGCCTTCAGTTCGGGCACGTTCTTTGCCTATCTGGGTGGGATGCCCTTCATCGGCACTGTCGTCTACGGGCTGACGCCGACCGAACTGGGGCTGTATTTCGCCCCCACCGCGGTGGGTTATGCGCTGGGCAACTACATCTCGGGCCGATACGCGGTGCGGGTGGGTGTGATCGGCATGATCTATGCCGGATGCGTGCTGACGCTGGCCGGACTGGGTGTGCAGGCGCTGTGGCTGGCGGTGGCGGACATGCCGGCGCTGCTGTTCTTTTCGCTGTTCGTGGTGATGGGGGTGGGAAACGGGATGGTGCTGCCCAGCGCCAATGCCGGGATGCTGTCGGTGCGGCCCGAACTGGCCGGCACCGCATCGGGGCTGGGCGGGGCGATGATGATCGGCGGCGGCGCGGCGCTGTCGGCCCTGACCGGCGCGCTGCTGACGGAAACGACCGGGGCCTGGCCGCTGCTGGGGGTGATGGGGGCCTCGGCGGCGCTGGCGGTGGTGGCGATCGGCTATGTCGCGCGGCGCCAGCGGCAGGTGATGGGCGCCTGAGCGCCCGGCCCGGCCCGCGCGTTTTCGCTTTCCTTCGCGGGCGCGATGCGCTAAGCGCCCCGCCACATGCGCGTGGGCCCGCTTCGAAGGCATGAGTCGTGATCGGCACCCTGCCGGTCTTGGGTCCGTTGTGCGAGAACCGTGAAACAGACCCGAAAGACGACAGAACCCATGGCCAATACGCCCCAGTCCAAGAAACGCGCCCGCCAGGCCGAACGCCGCACCGCCGTGAACAAGGCCCGCCGCTCGCGCATCCGCACCTTCCTGCGCAAGGTCGAGGAAGCCATCGCCAGCGGCAATCCCGACGCCGCCCAGGCCGCCCTGCGCGCCGCCCAGCCCGAACTGATGCGCGGCGTGACCAAGGGGGTGGTCCACAAGAACACCGCCGCCCGCAAGATGTCGCGCCTCGCGGCGCG
>SKWP01000198.1 GCA_007128865.1 Paracoccaceae bacterium | reverse complement strand
GGCCGGCGCCCGGCGCACCCGGCTGCGGTCGGCGTCCAGTATCCGGCGTGCCACCTCGGTGCGCAGCCGTTCGGCATCATTGGCCTCCAGCACCCCGCGGGACAGGTCGCGGTCGATCTCGCGCATCTGGTCGCGGTAGATCCCGAGGTCGTGTTCGGCGTCGGCCTCGCCTGCCGGGGTGCGGCCGCGCAGCATCCCCAGCACCAGGATGACCGTTACCGCCAGCGCGAGCCCATATGCAGCGATCCAGAAGGTCATGTCGTCTCCCGTCAGTCCGGCCATCCTGTAACCGCTGACCGCGGCGGGGAGAAGCCCGAACAATGGGGCGCGACTTCACATCGCGGCCAGCGCCCCAGCCGCAGGGATGATGTCGCTTTCCCGCGGCGGAGTGCCGCCTGGGGTTGTGACCGGGTGGCAGCAGCCGTTATCAGGGGGCCGGGGCGGGAAGATGCCCCACCGGGAAGGGGGCGCGATGAAGCGGCATTCGGTCTTTGCGGTGGTGCGCGAGGCACTGCGCCAGAATCGCGGCTGGCCGAAGCACTGGGAAAGCCCGGCACCGCGCGCCAGCTACGACACCGTCATCGTCGGCGCCGGCGGCCACGGGCTGGCAACGGCTTATTACCTGGGCCGTAATCACGGCATCACCGATGTCGCGGTGATCGACAAGGGCTGGCTCGGCGGCGGCAACACCGGGCGCAACACCACCATCATCCGCTCCAACTATCTGCAGGATGCCTCGGCGGCGATCTACGAAAAATCCCGCGCGCTCTATGAAACACTCAGCCAGGAGCTGAACTTCAACCTGATGTTCTCGCCCCGCGGGGTGATGATGCTGGCCCAGACCGAACACGAGCGCCGCGGCTACCTGCGCACCGAGCGGGCCAATGCGCTGCAGGGGGTCGAGACCCGCTTCATCGACGCCGCCGAGGTCAGGCGGCTGGCGCCGATCATCAACATCGACGGCCCGCGCTATCCGGTGCTGGGCGCGCTGTGGCAGCCCCGCGGCGGCACCGCCCGCCACGACGCGGTGGCCTGGGGCTATGCGCGCGCCTGTTCGGACATGGGCATGCATGTGATCCAGAATTGCGCCGTCACCGGCATACGCAGCGAAGCCGGCCGGGTCACCGGCATCGCCACCGAACGCGGCGAGATCGCCTGCCGCCGGCTGGGCCTGGTGGTTGCCGGGCATTCCGGGGTGCTGGCCGGGATGGCCGGCTTCCGGCTGCCGGTCGAATCGGTGGCGCTGCAGGCGCTGGTGTCCGAACCGGTCAAGCCCTGCCTCGACGTGGTGATCATGGCCAACACCGTGCATGGCTACATCAGCCAGTCCGACAAGGGCGAAATGGTGATCGGCGGCGGCGCCGACGGCTACAACAACTACACCCAGCGCGGCAGCTTCCACCATATCGAGGAAACCGTCCGCGCCCTGATCGAGACCTTCCCGATGCTGTCGCGGCTGCGGATGCTGCGCCAGTGGGGCGGCATCGTCGACATGACCGGCGACCGCTCGCCGATCCTCTCGAAAACCCCGCTCGAGGGCTGCTTTGTCAACTGCGGCTGGGGCACCGGCGGGTTCAAGGCCATCCCCGGCTCGGGCTGGGCGATGGCCGAGCTGATGGCGCGCGGCTCCTCGCCGCTGGCCGAGGGCTTCTCGCTGAACCGCTTCCGCGAAGGCCGCTTCATCGACGAGTCGGTGGCGGCGGGGGTGGCGCATTGATGGTCCCGGCCGCGCCCGCATTTCATCCTTGGTCAAATATCCCGGGGGGAGTCGCCGCAGGCGACGGGGGGCAGCGCCCCCCTTCTGCCGGCCCGCACACAGCGCAAGGAGGGCATCCATGCTGATCCTGACCTGCCCCCATTGCGGCGTCGCCGCCGAGGAAACCGAATTCGCCCCCGGCGGGCAGGCGCATCTGCAACGCCACGGGCCGGGGTCGTCGGATGACGCCTTCGAGGCCTACATGTTCCTGCGCGACAACCCGCGCGGGGTGCATTTCGAACGCTGGCGCCATGCCTATGGCTGCGGCAAGTGGTTCATCGCCGCGCGCTGCACCGTGACGCTGGAGGTTTTCGCGACCTATCCCGCGCAATGCCTGGAGCCGCCGCCCGAGGCGGTTGCCGCCATCCGTGCCCGCCGGCCGGACTGGCAGCCCGCCGGCGGCGATGCCGCGTCCGGAAAGGAGCCCGCATGACCAGTCATCGCCTGCCCGAGGGCGGTCGCCTGATCGACCGCAGCCAGACCTGCGGCTTCCGGGTCGACGGACGGCCGATGCTGGGGTTTGCCGGCGACACGCTGGCCTCGGCGCTGCTGGCGTCGGGGCGGATGCTGATGGGGCGGTCGTTCAAGTACCACCGCCCGCGCGGGCCGGTCGCCGCCGGGCCGGAGGAACCCAACGCGCTGTTCGGGCTCGGCATCGGGCCGCGGTTCGAACCCAACCGCCGCGCCACCACCACCGAGCTGTTCGAGGGCCTCGTCGCCACCAGCCAGAACCGCTGGCCCAGCCTCGAGCGCGACGTCGGCGCGGTCAACGACTGGCTGTCGCGGTTCCTGCCGGCGGGCTTCTACTACAAGATGTTCATCTACCCGCGGGCGTTCTGGAAACACGTCTACGAACCCGTCATCCGCCGCGCGGCGGGGCTGGGCCGGGTGCCGCAGGGGGCGGATGCCGACCGCTACGAATACCTCTATGCCTTCTGCGACGTGCTGGTGGCGGGTGGTGGCATTGCCGGGCTGAGCGCCGCCCAGGCCGCGGCACGCGCCGGCGCGCGGGTGATCGTGATGGAACAGGCCGCCCATTGGGGCGGGCGGGCGCCGGTGGACGGGGTGCGCATCGATGGCGCCCCGGCGGATGACTGGGTCGCTGCGACCCTTGCCGAACTGGCCGCCATGCCGAATGTCCGCTTGCGCCTGCGCAGCCAGGTGGCCGGCGTGCATGACCATGGCTATGCGCTGGCCTGCGAAAGGCTGACCGATCATCTGCCGGCCGGGGGCGAACTGCCGCGGCAGCGGTTGTGGCGGATAAGGGCAGGGCGCA
Source organism: Paracoccaceae bacterium (assembly GCA_007128865.1). Lineage (GTDB taxonomy): Bacteria > Pseudomonadota > Alphaproteobacteria > Rhodobacterales > Rhodobacteraceae > Rhodobaculum. Next base: position 2,685 of record SKWP01000198.1, on the reverse strand, counting down.
TCGTCACCGCCACCGGGGCCATCGAACGGCCGCTTGCCTTTGCCGGCAACGACCGGCCCGGGGTGATGCTGGCCTCGGCGATGCGGGATTATGTGACCAACTGGGCGGTGGCGCCGGGGCGGCGGGTGGTGATCGTCACCAACAACGACGACGCCTATCGCAGCGCGCTGTGCCTGGCCGGGGCAGGGGTCGGCGTTGCGGCGGTGCTCGACGCCCGCCCGTCGGCCGACGGCGCCTTGCCGCAGGCGGTGCGCGCGGCCGGCATTGCGGTGAAGACCGACACCGCCGTTGCCGCGGTCGAGGGCCGGCGGCAGGTCACCGGGCTGCGGCTGTGCCGCCATTCGGGCGCCGGCGGGGCCGAAACCGGCGCCATCGCCTGCGACGCGGTCGGGATGTCGGGCGGCTGGACGCCCGCGGTGCATCTGTGGTCGCACTGTGGTGGCAAGCTCGCCTGGAAGGCCGACGCGGCGATGTTCGTCCCCGACCCGGCCGCCGGCCCGCGCGGCCATGACGGGGCGGTGTTCGTGCTGCCCGCGGGCAGCGCGGCGGGGCTGTTGCACGCGGCCGACGCCTTTGACGATGCCGCCGCCGCCGGCGCAAGGGCTGCATCGGAAACCGGCCATTCGGGCAGCGCCGCACTGCCCGCGCCCACCGCCGCGGCCGAATCCGAAGACCCGCCGCTGCCGGTGCGGATCATGCCCGAGGGCGCGGCCTACGCGCAGCGGGCCAGGATGTGGCTCGACTTTCAGAACGATGTGAAGGTCACGGATGTGGAACTTGCCGCCCGCGAGGGTTATCGCAGCGTCGAACACACCAAGCGCTATACCACTCTGGGGATGGCTACGGATCAGGGCAAGTTAAGCAATATCAATGGTCTGTCGGTTCTTTCTGATGCCTTGAACGAACCTGTTCCGCAGGTCGGCACCACCACCTTCCGCCCGCCATGGACGCCGGTCACGCTGGGCGCGCTGGCGGGCGAGGCGCGCGGGCCGCTGTTCCAGCCCCTGCGCCGGACACCGATGCACGACTGGCACAGCCTGCATGGCGCCCATTGGGAACCGGTGGGCCAGTGGCGCCGCCCCTACGCCTTTCCGCGCCCCGGAGAAACGCTGGAACAGGCGGTCACACGCGAGATCAGGAATACACGGCAAGCCGTTGGTTTGCTGGATGCTTCCACACTTGGAAAGCTGCTTGTCCGGGGCCCCGATGCCGGCCGGTTCCTCGACATGCTTTATACCAATGCCATGGCCGGGCTGAAGCCGGGGCGTTGCCGTTACGGGCTGATGTGCAACGAAAACGGCTTTCTGATGGATGACGGCGTGGTTGCCCGGCTCGACGATCAGAGCTTTCTTTGCCACACCACCTCGGGCGGCGCCGATCACATCCACGGCTGGATGGAGGATTGGCTGCAATGCGAATGGTGGGACTGGAAGGTTCATGTCGTGAACCTGACCGAACAATTCGCCCAGATCGCCGTCGTCGGCCCGCGCGCGCGGCAGTTGCTGGAACGGCTTGGCGGAATGGATCTTTCCGATGCGGCGCTGCCGTTCATGGGCTGGGTCGAGGGCCGGCTGGCCGATATTCCGGTGCGTGTCTTCCGGATCAGTTTTTCCGGCGAGCTGAGCTTCGAGATTGCCGCACCGGCGGGGCAGGGCGCGGCACTGTGGGAACGGCTGATAGAGGCCGGCGCCGAATTCGGGATCATGCCCTATGGAACCGAGGCGCTGCATGTGATGCGCGCCGAAAAGGGCTTCATCATGATCGGCGACGAAACCGACGGAACGGTGACGCCGCTCGATCTTGGCCTTGACTGGGCGGTGTCGCGCAAGAAGGCCGATTTCCTGGGCAAGCGCGGGATGGAACGGGTGGCGCTGACCGATCCGGAGCGCTGGAAGCTGGTCGGGCTGGAAACCACCGATGGCGCGGTTCTGCCCCATGGTGCGCTGGCGCTGGCCGGGGGCAGCAATGCCAACGGGCAGCGCAACACCCAGGGGCGGGTCACGTCGAGCTACCGGTCGCCCACACTGGGGCGCGGCATCGCGCTGGGGCTGGTGCGCCGCGGGCCGGAGCGCATGGGCGAGGTGCTGGACTTCGACGCCGGGGGCGGCAAGACCATGCCCGCCCGCATCGTCGATCCGGTGTTTTATGACAAGGCGGGGGAACGGCAGAATGTCTGACGCACCGGCAAACCCGGCGCCCGGTGCCGGCGAATTCCGCGGGCTGGTCCGCATCGATGAGACAGCGGATCGCGCGATGATCACCCTGCGGGGCGATCTGAGCCTGCCGGCGCTGGTGCAGGCGTTGCAGCAGGAATTCGGCCTTTCGGTGCCGCAACGACGCAGGGTCGAAACGAACGGCGAGCGGGGCCTTGCCTGGATGTCGCCGGATGAGCTGCTGCTGATCCTGCCCGAACAGCAACGCGCAGCGGCGATGGAAAGCCTGCGCACGGCACTGGCCGATGCATTCGTGACCGTGGCCGATGTGTCCGATGCGCGAGCGGTGTTTGTCCTGCGTGGTGCGGCCTGGCGCGAGGTGCTGGCCAAGCTCTGCCCGGTTGACCTGCACCCCGACAGCTTCGGGCCCGGCCAGATACGGCGCACCCGTGCGGCGCAGGCGGCCGTCGCCTTCTGGACCGATGGCGAAGCCACTGCGGTGACGCTGGTGTGCTTTCGCTCGGTCGCGGCC
>SKWP01000044.1 GCA_007128865.1 Paracoccaceae bacterium | reverse complement strand
TGCTCGATCAGAACGAGATCATCCGCCCGCACCCCAGCTTCCGGCTGTTCGCCACCGCCAACACCATCGGGCTGGGCGACACCACCGGCCTTTACCACGGCACCCAGCAGATCAACCAGGGCCAGATGGACCGCTGGTCGCTGGTGGCGACGCTGAACTATCTTTCGCACGATGCCGAGGCGGCGATCGTGCTGGCCAAGAACCCGCACTACAACACCGCCAAGGGCCGGCAGGAAATCAGCCAGATGGTCACCGTTGCCGACCTGACCCGCACCGCCTTCATGAATGGCGATCTGTCGACGGTGATGTCGCCACGGACCGTCATCGCCTGGGCCGAGAATGCGCGCATCTTCCGCTCGCTCGGCTATGCCTTCCGGCTGACCTTCCTGAACAAATGCGACGAGCTTGAGCGCCAGACGGTGGCCGAGTTCTACCAGCGCTGCTTCAACGAGGAACTGCCGGAAAGTGCGGTCAGCATGAGCCTGGGCTGACCGGCCCGGGCCTGAGCGCTCGGCCTTGGCGCTGCTGCGCACACCGCTTCGCAAACCCTCTGGCAGCGGCAGGCATCATCGCCGGGTGCGTGCCGCCTTGCGGCCCTGCCTGGACCTGCCCGGCTTGCGGCCCCGGGCGGATGCGCGCGGCACCGGCTTGCCCGCCACTTCGAGCAGTTCCAGAAGCAGCCCGCCGCTGTGCGGCGCCGCCTCGGCAAGCCGCACCAGAACCCGCGCCCCGAGCCCGATGGAAAACCCGCTGTCGACGCCGGTCAGCGTCTGGGCCTCGGCATCGTGGCGGAAATATTCCTGCCCGAGGCTGCGCACCGGCACCAGCCCGTCGGCGCCGGTCTCGTCAAGCTTAACGAACAGCCCGAAACGGGCCACGCCCGAAACCCGGCCCGGAAACTCGCTGCCCACACGTTCCGCAAGCCAGGCGGCAAGATAGCGGTCAGAGGTGTCGCGCTCGGCAGTCATGGAACGCCGTTCAGCCTCGGAAATGCGCAGCGCGGTGGCTTCCAGGCGCTCCACGTCATCGGGGGTCAGATCGCCGCCGCCCGGCCAGTGATGCGCGGCAATCAGCGCCCGGTGCACGACAAGATCCGCATAGCGCCGGATCGGCGAGGTGAAATGCGCATAGGCCTTCAGCGCCAGACCGAAATGGCCAAGGTTCTGCGGATGGTAATAGGCCTGCGACATCGACCGCAGGGTGGCCATGTTGATCAGCTCATCGGCCTCGGTGCCCTCGGCCTGGGCCAGCAGCCGGTTCAGATGCCGCGTCCGCAGCACCTGACCTTTCGCAAGAACAAGCCCGGAAGCACGGGCAAGTTCGCGCAACGCGTCGATCTTTTCCGGGGCGGGTTCCTCGTGGACGCGAAACAGCAGCGGGCTGCGGCGGTCGATCAGTTCCTCGGCGGCGGCGACATTGGCCAGCACCATGAAATCCTCGATCAGCCGGTGTGCCTCCAGCCTTTCGCGAAACGCGACCGAGGCCACCCGACCGTCCTCGGTCAGCTCGATGCGCCGTTCGGGAAGCTCGATCTCCAGCGGTTCGCGGGCTGCCCGGGCGCGGGCTGCGGCGCGCCATGCCGCCCATAGCGGGGCGATCACATCGTCCAGCAACGGTGCGGCCATTTCGTCGGGCTGGCCATCGGCCGCGTCCTGCATGGCGCGATAGCTGAGCCGCGCACAGGACCGGATCACCCCGCGTTCGAAGCGATGCGCAATCTTGTTTCCGTTCGCATCCAGAACCATCCGTACCGCGATCACGGCGCGGTCCTCGGCCGGACGGAGCGAGCACAGATCGGCCGAAAGCCTCTCGGGCAGCATGGGAACGACGCGATCGGGAAAGTAGGTGGAATTGCCGCGCCGCCGGGCCTCGCGGTCCAGTTCGGAACCCGACGGGACGAAGGCCGCCACATCGGCGATTGCAACCCAGACGACATGGCCATCGGGGTTTTCCGGATCGTCGTCGGGGTGGGCATGCACCGCGTCGTCATGGTCGCGCGCATCAGCGGGGTCGATGGTGACGAAGGGCAGGATGCGCAGATCCGAGCGGCCCTCAAGCCCCGATGCCTTTGCCGCCTCTGCCTCGGCCAGCACCGCATCGGGAAACACATCGGGAATGCCGTGCTGGTGGATGGCAATCAGCGATATCGCCCGCGGCGCCCCGGGATCGCCCAGCCGGGCAAGGATGCGTGCCCGCGGCGCCCCCAGCCGGCCTGCGGGCCCCGTCGCCTCGGCCTCGACCAGTTCGCCGTCGCGCGCCTCACCCATCGCGCCCGGCGGCACCCGCCACACCGTATCGCTGCCCTTGTCCACCGGCAGGATCGTGCCGCCCTCGGCGCCGGCGCGGAAGATGCCCAGAACCCGACGCGGCCCGGCCCCGATCAGGCGCATCGGCCGCGCGACATGGCTGTGATCGGGTCCGGGCGATTCGGTTATCCGCGCCAGAAACCGGTCGCCGGTGGCCAGTGCCGGCCCGTCCCCGCGCGGCAGGACCATGATGCGCACACCGTCTTGCGGTTCGGCGCCGGGCCGGCCCAGCGGTCGCGCGAACAGGTCGCCGTCATCATCGGCGCCGGTCACTTCCAGCACCGCAACGGGCGGCAGGCCACCGGCTTCGCGCCGGCGGTCGTGGCGCGGGGCAAGCGCGCCTTCGGCCTCCATCTCGCGCAGCAGCCGTCCGAGCTCTGCCCGGGCAGCCCCCTTGAGCCCGAAGGCCCGCGCAACGTCGCGCCGGCCGGCGCGGGCGGGGTTATCGGCAATCCAGCCGAGGATGTCTTCTCTGGAAGGCAGGCGCGTCATCGCCCCGCCCTAGCACGCGGCGCCGGCAAGGTCATGGGCCAAAGCGCTACGCCTTGCCCGCACCTGCCGCGGCCAGATGCGCATCGAGAAAGTCGAGCCGGTCCTGCCCCCAGAACATTTCGGACCCGACGATGAAGAAGGGAAATCCGAACACCCCCCGCGCAACCGCTTCCTCGGTATTGGCGGCATAGGCTTCGGCGCCCGCAAGTAGCCCCCTGTCGGCAAGGCCGGGGTCAAAGCCGGCGGCCTGCAGGCACGCGCGGATGACGTCGTCTTCGGCGATATCACGCTCATCGACCCACATGGCGCGCCCCAGCCCCTGCAACAGCACGGCAAGATCGCCGCCGCCAGCGGCCTGGGCGGCAATCAGCGCATAGGAGGCCGGCGCGGTATTGGTCGGAAAATGCCGCGGCTGCAGGTTGAGCGGCACACCCAGCCGGGCCGACCAGCGGCGCAATTCCTGCAACCTGTAGGCACGGCGGCTTTCATGCCGCTGGGCCAGCGGCAGCCCCCCGGTCCGGGAAAACACCACCCCGGGGTCGGCCGGCCGATAGACCAGCGATGCACCGTGGCGCGCGGCAATCTCGGCCGGGCGGCTTCCCGCCATGAACACCCAGGGTGACATGGGGGTCAGAAAATACTCGATGACGGTCACGGCCATTCCTGCTCCTGCGGTTTGCAAGACCCTATCGCAGTGCTATCGGGTGTCAACGCACCGAATCCCCTGCTGCGCCGCGGCGCAGCCCTCCCGATGCAGGACCCGACCATGCCCGTGATCTCCGAACCCAAGCTCATTGCCGGCAATGCCAACAAGAGCCTCGCGCGTGCCATAGCCCGGCGCATGTCGCTGTTGCGGGGCATGCAGGTCGGCCTTGTGGATGCACGGGTCGAACGTTTCAACGATCAGGAGATCTTCGTCGAGGTGTTCGAGAATGTCCGCGGCGAGGACATGTTCATCATCCAGCCCACATCGAACCCCGCCAACGACAACCTGATGGAACTGCTGATCATCGCCGATGCGCTGCGCCGGTCTTCGGCAGCGCGGATCACCGCGGTGATGCCCTATTTCGGCTACGCCCGGCAGGATCGCCGCACCAAGGCCCGCACGCCCATCTCGGCCAAGCTGGTGGCCAACCTGATCGTACAGGCAGGGGTCGAGCGGGTGCTCACCCTCGATCTGCACGCAGCCCAGCTTCAGGGGTTCTTCGATATTCCGGTCGACAACCTCTATGCGGCGCCGATCTTTGCCATGGACCTGATGAGCCAGTTCTACGGCCGCCTGAACGAGCTCATCGTCGTTTCGCCCGATGTCGGCGGCGTTGCCCGCGCCCGCGAGCTTGCCAAGCGCGTCCATTGTGGCCTGGCAATCGTCGACAAGCGCCGCTCCAACCCCGGAGAGGTGGACGAAATGACCGTCATCGGCGAGGTTGCCGGCAAGACCTGCATCATCGTCGATGACATCTGCGACACCGCCGGAACGCTGGTAAAGGCCGCCGACCTGCTGATGTCCGAAGGGGCCAAGGAAGTGCACGCCTACATCACCCATGGCGTGCTGTCGGGTCCGGCGGTGGAGCGCATCACCAAATCGGCGATGAAGTCCCTTGTCATCACCGACTCGATCGAGCCCACCGATGCGGTCCAGTCCGCGGGCAATATCCGTATCCTGCCGACCGCGCCGTTGTTTGCTCAGGCGATCCTGAACACCTGGAGCGGCACCTCGGTATCGTCGCTGTTTGACGACGAAACCCTGGCCCCGATCTACGAGGGCATGATCCGGCGCGGCTGACAGGGCCGCTTCAGAGCTGCCAGTCTTCCTCGTGCTTGAGGGCGCCAAGGGCTGTCCAGTGCAGCCGCGCCTGGGCGATGCGGCTGTCCCCCCAGGTGGAAAGCACCGCATCGAACCCGGCAAGCCCCACATTTTCGGCCCTGACATCGACACGCAGATTGGCCGCGCAATGGGTGTCGAGCATGGCGATGCCGAGGCTCACCACCGGCTGTTCATGGAAACGGGCCGAAAACGACACCCTTTGCCGCACCGCACGCGCGCCCTGGCCGGCCCACATAGGCCCGCCATCGCGGTAATCCTCGAACATCGTCACCTCGCCCCGGTCGATGCCCAGAAGCTGGCTGCCGATCCGACGCATGCCCCGCCCTGCCCTGCCGCCGGCTCAGCCGGTGATGTCGGAGGCCCGCGCCACCACGCGCCCGAGCAGCCCGTAGGCTATCGCCTCTTCGGGGTTCATCCAGTGGTCGCGGTCGGTGTCCTTTTCGATCTTCTCGACCGGCTGGCCCGTGGCCTCGGCAAAGATGCGGTTCAACCGGTCGCGCATCTTGATGATCTCGCGCGCCTGAATGCCGATATCGGTGGCCGGCCCCCCGGCGCCCCCGGACGGCTGGTGCAGAAGGAACCGCGTATTCGGCGTGCAGTAGCGGCGTTCACGCGGTACCGCGACAAAGATCAGCGCCCCCGCCGAGGCGACCCAGCCGGTGCCGATCATGTTGACCGGCGCCTCCACGAAACGGATGATATCGTGAATCATGTCGCCCGATTCAACATGCCCGCCGGGCGAGGAAACGACGACGTTGATCGGATCCCGTGACACCTGCGAAAGCGCGATCAGGCGCGCCACCGTGGTCTTGGCAAGCTCCTGGTTGATCTGCCCGGTAATCAGCACCGTGCGGGCGTCGAAAAGATGCTTGTCGACCACATGCGAGGCCGTCCGCGGCGCCGCGTCGGGCTTTTCGTCCTCGTCGTCAAGCCCCGCAGCGTGATGCCTTGCGATCATGAATGCCCCCTGTCGCGATCCACCGCGGAGCCTATGCGCGCGGGCGCAGGCGCGCAAGTCCCTGCTCCCACGCGCGGCTGCGCATTTCATCTTTGGAAAAATATCCTCGGGGGGAGCGCACCGAAGGGGCGCCGGGGGGCAGA
>SKWP01000023.1 GCA_007128865.1 Paracoccaceae bacterium | reverse complement strand
GGCCGCACCCCGCTTCCGCGGCGCGCGGGTGGGTGGGCGGGGCGTGACGCGGGGGCGGGGTGCGGCCGGATCAGGCGAATTCGGTCAGGTAGATGAAACCGCCGATCACCAGAGCCGCGGCAAGCACCGCCAGCCCGACCTTGATCCAGGACCAGGGGCGTTCGCCCCTGACGCGTCCGGTCTGGGCGTTGACCACGAAGCGGAAGCTGCGGTCGCGATAGCGGTAGGCGGCAACCCAGATCGGCAGCAGCAGGTGGCGGAACCGTTCGTTGGCGTGGGTGGTATCCAGACTGTGGATGCGCTGCTGGTCGCCGCCGATGGACCGGCGCACGTCCTGGCGGATGATCTCGTCCATCCGTTCCTGGGCGATCTTCCAGCCCGGGCCCAGGTCCACCGTGTAGCCTTCGGCCCGGAACCCCGCGATGAACTGCGGGTCATAGGGTTCGAGTTCGGCCATGTGCCAGGGTTCGAGCGCCCGCACATAGCGCCGCGGCAGGCTCTGGGCGGCCATCACCAGCAGCTGGTCGAAACGCCGCGACACCCGCCCCGAAACCCGTGTCCAGCGGATGCGGCGACGGCGGTTCCGGCCCGAACCGGTGTAGTAGTAGGTGCCCCGTTCGCCCGAATAGCGGCTGTCGGTATCGGCATCGAAGGCCCAGTAGGGCACATAGATGCCGCTGAAGCGGTTGTCGCGGCGGGCAAAGCGGGCCAGCCCGTTGGGGGCGAACCACAGACCCTTGAGCCATTTGGCAAAGGCCTGCTTGGCGTCTTCCTCGCGCAGGCGGAACGGCAGCACGCCCTGCGGCTTGATATGGCGGTGCGCGCCGGTGTCGGTGACCACCGGCGTGGCACAGAACGGGCATTCGGCAGAATGAACCGCGGCGTCGAATTCGACCTGGGCACCGCAGTTGGGGCAGGACAGGACGCGGGTTTCCTCGATGTCGGCCTCGGGCAGCGGGGCCGCCAGCGCGCTGTGCAGGTCATGGGCGGCCAGCGCGGCGCTGCGGCTTTCCTCGCAGGCACCGGGGATGTCCTGTTCATGCCCGCAGTGGCTGCAGGTCATTGCCGTCTGGCCCGGGGCATAGCGCAGGTTGGCCCCGCACTGCGCGCAGGGGAACCGGTGTTCGGTGCCCCCTGCCCCGTTGGCCGGTGGCAAGGGTTGATCGGCGGTATCGGTCATTGCGGCGCGCTCCACCCCGTACGCGTCAGCCGGCCGGCGGCGGCGGGGGTGGGGGCGGCGGCATCGATGCGAACAGGCGCGCAAGGGCCGGGGTTTCGCCTGCCTTCTGCCAGCCGGCCTGCCCCTGGGTCCAGACCAGCGTATCGCGGGTCAGCCTGCCGTCGCTGGCCATGGCCCCGAGGTCGGCTTCGGAATAGGGCCCCAGCGTCTGCCCGGCTTCGGCGATGTGCCACACCGCGGCGGCGGGTGGCGGCGGCGGTGCGGCGGCGGCTGCCTGCTGGGCGGCTGCCGCCTGCTGGCCGGCCATGGCCATGCCCATTCCCATGCCCATGCCGGCACCAAGCCCGGCGCCCATGCCGCCGCCTTCGGTTGCCGCGGCGGTGCGCATCGCCTCGGCGGTGGCGAACTGGGTGTACTTGTTCAGATCGCCGACGATGCCCATCGATGTGCGCCGGTCGAGCGCGGCTTCCACCTCTTTCGGCAACGAGATGTTCTCGATGTAGAATTCCGGCATCGACAGGCCGTAATCGGTCAGCGTGGGCTCGATTGCCTCGGTGATGATGCTGCTCAGTTCGCGGGTGTTGGCGGCCATGTCGAGCACCGGAATGCCCGATGCGGCCACCGCGCGCGAAAACTTCTGCACCACGATGTTGCGGATCTGGGCGGCGATCTCGTCCTGGGTGAAATGCCCGTCGGTTCCGACGATTTCCTTCATGAAGGTCGCGGCGTCCCTGACCCGGATGCTGTAGGAGCCGAAGGCACGTACCCGCGTGGGGCCGAATTCGGGATCGCGCAGCATCACCGGGTTCTGGGTGCCCCATTTCAGATTCGGAAACCGCCGGGTGTTGACGAAATAGACTTCGGACTTGAACGGCGAATTGAACAGGTGATCCCAGTGTTGCAGCGTGGTCATCACCGGCATGTTGTTGGTCTCGAGCATGTACATGCCCGGTTCGAACACATCGGCAAGCTGGCCCTCGTGGATGAACACCGCCACCTGGCCCTCGCGCACCGTCAGCTTGGCACCGTACTTGATGGCGTTTCCATAGCGCTCGAAGCGCCAGACCATGGTGTTGCGGCTGTCATCGGTCCATTCGATGACGTCGATGAATTCGCCCTTGATGAACTTGAATACCATTTTGCGGCTCTCCTGACAAACCGGTGCCCTGTGTTCAACCTTCGCCCGGCATGAGCTCCTTTGCAAGCCGCAGCACGATGGGGCGGGCTTCGGCCTCGCGCATGCCGGGGCGCAGGCGGGGGTCATAGAGGATGCGCAGCAAAAGCTCGTCATGGCGGGTGAGCAGCGCGAATTCCTCGTTGTCGTTGAACAGCGACGGGCGCGCGCGGGGGCTGTCGTTGGGCAGGCCCAGCCCCTGTGCCAGTTCCTCGTGATAGCACGAAAGCCGCGACAGATCCGGCAGCTCGGCGCGCACGATGGCGACCGCACGCGAATAGACATGGCTTCCGGCGGGCGCAAAGGCCATCACAAGACAGGACACGCCAAGCGGCATGTCGGTGATGATGCGCACCGATGTCGCATCGATCCCGGGCAGCAGCCGGCGCAGCCGGTCTTCGGCCGTGCGCCGTTCATCCTCGTCCAGGACCAGGATGTGAAAATTTGCCTGCTCGGGGCCGGCCGCGGCGGGCAGGAGGCTGACGGGGTGGCCTGTCAGCCGGGCCAGCCGGGCAGTGTATCCGGCGACATCGCGGCGGTCGCCCTGGCGGGTTGCCTGCGCCACCGAGGCGCCGAATTCCAGCCGCATGCGCACCGGGGCTTCCCAGCGGCGCAGGCTGCTGGGCGTCGGCCCGGAAACCAGCCTGCCGCGCACTTCGGTGTATTCGTCGAACAATGCAATCCTGACGAAATTCTCGGCCAGCATGGCGGCGGTAAAGGGCGTATCGGGGCCGCCACCATCGGTGCGCAGCATGCCGCGCGCCAGCAGCGATGCCTCCTGCCGGGCAAAATGCGCCGCCACGGCCTGGCTGGCCTGCGACGGTACCGGGGCGGCCGCATCGGCCGGTGGCGGCGCCGGGCGTGGCGGGGCGGCGGCAGGCTGCGGCATGTCGCAGCCGGCAAGGATGCCAAGCGCGATGGCTCCGGCCAGCCCGCCGCGCTGCAGGGAAGACAGGGCGCGATACCGCATTGCCGGGCCCCCCGCGGCCGGGTTCAGCCGGCCGCGGCCGGGGCCGCGCCGCGGCTGTCGGCCCGTGCCCTGGCCGAGGCCAGCGTATCGCGCAGTTCGGCCTCCATCCGGGTCAGTTCGACCTCGGCGGCGGCGCGCCGGGCCTTGCCTTCGTCGGCGATCTGGAGGCTTTCCTGAATGGTTGCGACCAGCGCATCGTTTGCCTTTTTCACCGCCTCTATGTCGAAGATGCCGCGCTCCATCTCCTCGCGCACGATGCGGTTGGATTCGCGCAGGTTCTCGGCATTGGCGGTCAGCAACTCGTTGGTCAGGTCGGTGGCCTTGCGCACCGCCTCGGCGGCCTGGCGCGACCGCTGGATCGTCAGCGCCTGGGCAAGCTGGGTTTCCCACAGCGGCACGGTATTGACGAGCGTGGAATTGATCTTGCCCACCAGGCTCTTGTCGTTTTCCTGCACCAGCCTGATCGAGGGCAGCGACTGCATGGTTACCTGCCGCGTCAGGCGCAGGTCATGGACCCGGCGTTCCAGGTCGTCGCGGGCGGCGCGCAGGTCGCGCAATTCCTGAGCGACCATGACCTTGGCATCGTCATCGGCCGCATCGACGGCGGCCTGTTTTCCGGGGATGGCGGTTTCGTCAAGCTCGCGGAGCTTGGCATCGCCGGCGGCGATGTAGAGCGCCAGTTCATGGTAGAATTCCAGCGTCTTTTCATAGAGCTTGTCGAGCCCCTTGATGTCCTTCAGCAGGCGGTGCTCGTGCGACAGCAGGTTTTCGGTGATGCGGTCGATCTGCGCCTGCACGGTCTCGAAACGGGCCATGAATGCGGCAAAGGGCGCGGCCCTGCCCAGCAGTCTTTCCCACCAGCTGCGGTCGCGCCGGCCGTCGAGTTCGGAAATCGAAAAGCCGCGGATGGTGCTGACGATCTGCGTCAGGCTTTCACCGGCCGGTCCGACATCCTTGGTCTTGACGTCCTGAAGCATGGCCTGGCTGATCTGCTGCAGGTCGATCTGCGCCCGCGCGCCGAAGCCGATGATCGAGGCGGTGTCAGACATGTCGATTTCGGCCATGCGCGACCGGATCGCATCGGCCTCTTCGGGCGCGGCTGCCGGAAGGCTGATTTCGGCCTCGGCCGGCAGCGGAAGTTCGGTGCGAGTCACTTGCTCGATCTCGGCAAGGGCGGCCTCGGCCTGCTGGCGAACGGTTTCGGGCATGGTCCAATCCTTTCTTCAAACAAGCTTGCGGACGGCGGCGGGGATGCCCGCCTGCCGGTCGTCATTCGGGGCGCAGGCCCTCGCGGGCGAGCCTGTCGCGCAGCACTTCCAGTTCGATGTCAAGCGCGGTGCGGTCACTGGCAAGCAGTGCCTGCCGCCGGGCGCTGAAATTGCTGTCGAGATCGTCAAGAAGCGCTGCGTAATCCTCGCGCACGGCAGGGTCTCGGCTGCGGGCGTAAAGGTCGGCGAATTTCTCGGTCGCATCGCGCGCACCCAGCAGATAGACGCCCAGATAGCGCCGAGCGGCCGAAAGGCTGCGCGGGTCTTCCTCGACCGCGCGGAACAGATCCCGCGCGTGGGTCTGAAAGGCCTCCAGCTTGGCCATCAGGTGACGGTCCGCCACCGGGCGAAGGGCGGCGTGCATGGCGCGCAGATGCTCCTCGGCCTCTTGGACCGCACGCGCCACCCGGTCGGTCTGAAAGCTGTCGATCCCGTCGAGCCCCTTGTCGCGCAGCGGGTCGGGGCCAAAGGCGGCCTGGTGAAGCCCGGCGCCCAGCAGGGCAAACAGCACTGAATGAAACAGCCCCGCCCCGGCGGCGAACCCGCCCGCCGCAAGCCCCAGACCGGTCAGCACCGAACCGAAGATCTTGCGCGGGATCGCCGGGCGACGGGCAACCTTGCGCGCGTCATAGGCTTCCTGTGCGACCAGCCCCTCGCGGGTCAGCCATGCGGCCAGCATCAGCAGCCCGAAGGCGCCAAGGTTCAGCGCCAGTTCGGCCGGATCGCCGCGAAATGCCTTGATCGCAAAGATGAACGGAACCACGAACAGGAACTGCGCATGCGCGCCGACCCGCGAACGGCGCTTGCGCGTCCAGTCCGGCGGCGGGCGCTTTCCTCCCGGCACGCTGCCGGCCGGTGCACCGCCGGGGCTGTGCTTGCCGCCGTAACGCCGTGCCATCAGCGCCCCCCGAAGAAGGCGACATAGACGATCAGCGCGACCAGCAGGACGAATGCCAGTCTCTGAACCCTCTTGCCGGACATCTTGCCTGCTGCCGAAACCGTTGCACCCACGGCGCCGACTATAGTGGAACACCTGCGGCCTTGGCCAGCACGATGCGCGGTCAGCCCCGGCCACGCGGCCGGGGGCTGCCTTTGGTACCTGCTCGGCGGCCCGGTCCGGGCGCGGCCGGCGCCGGTTTGCCGGTTCGCGGCCGGTGGCCCG
>SKWP01000264.1 GCA_007128865.1 Paracoccaceae bacterium | reverse complement strand
GGCTTTGCGGCGCCGTCGCTGCTTGTGGCGCTGGCGGCGCTGCCGGTGTTGTGGTGGCTGTTGCGGGCGGTGCCGCCGGCCCCGGTCATCCGGCGGTTTCCGGGCGTGGCGCTGCTGCTGGGCTTGCGCGACGAACGCCCCGAAACCGACCGCACGCCCTGGTGGCTGCTGCTGTTGCGGATGGCGGCGGTTGCGGCGGTGATCCTTGCCTTTTCCGGCCCGGTGCTGAACCCGCAGCCGCGGGTCGCGGACGACCGGCCATTGCTGATTCTGGCCGATGGCGGCTGGGCCGATGCGCGCGACTGGGCCGGGCGTCAGGATCGCATCGCCGCGGCGCTCGAGGATGCAGGGCGGGCCGGCCGGCAGGTGGCGCTGGGCCTGCTTACCGACATGCCCCCGGCCGAACTGACCTTCCGTTCGGCCGAATTCTGGTCGGAACGTCTGCCCGGCCTTTCGCCGAACCCCTGGACCCCGGATCAAACCGCCTTTGGGGCCTGGGCAGACGCGCTGCCGCAGGACGGCATCGAAACGCTGTGGCTTTCCGACGGGCTGGCGCGCGACGGGCGCGAAATGCTGCTTTCCGCGCTGGAAGGCCGCGGGCCGGTCACGGTTTTCGAAAGCGCGCGACCGGTGCTTGCAATGCTGCCGCCCGAGTTTCACGAGGGCAGCATATTGCTGACGGCCCTGCGCAGCCCGTCCACGGGCGAGGCCGAGGCCATCATCACCGCGCATGGTCCGGACCCTTCGGGCGTGGAACGTGAACTGGCCCGGGCCACCGTCAGTCTGGCGCCGGGGGATGGGCGGGCGCAGGCCGAACTGTCCCTGCAGCCGGAACTGCGCAACCGGATCACCCGGTTTCAGATTGCGGGCCAACGGTCGGCCGGGGCGGTGGTGCTGGCCGACGACGCGCTGCAACGGCGCAAGATCGCGCTGCTGTCGCCACGGGACGACCGCGAAGGGCTTCAGCTTCTGCAGCCGCTTTACTACCTGCGCAACGCGCTCGAACCGGTGGCCGACCTGATCGACGGAAGCATCGACGACGTGCTGATGGCCAATCCCGATGTCATCGTGCTGGCCGATATTGCCCGGGTGACGGAAATCGAGGCCGACATGCTGGTGGAGTGGATGGAAAAGGGCGGCCTGCTGCTGCGCTTTGCCGGACCGCGGCTTGCCGGCAGCGATGTGGGGCGCGGTGCGCTCGATCCGCTGATGCCGGTGCGGTTGCGGGCCGGCGGCAGGACGGTCGGCGGCGCGATGAGCTGGGGCGAACCCCGCAGCCTGCGCCCCTTTGACGACGACAGCCCCTTTGCCGGCCTCACGGTGCCCGAAGACGTGACCGTCAGCGCCCAGGTGCTGGCACAGCCCGACCCCGAACTGTCGGAGCGCAGCATTGCCATGCTGGCCGATGGCACGCCGCTGGTCACCCGGCGTCATGTCGGGCAGGGGCAGGTGGTGCTGTTTCACGTCACGGCCAATGCCGAATGGTCGTCGCTGCCGCTGTCGGGGCTGTTCGTGCAGATGCTTGAACGCCTCGCGGTCTCGACCCGTCCCGCCCGTCCGACCGCCGCCGAACTGGCCGGAACCACATGGACACCCGAACGCCTGCTGGATGCCTTCGGCACCGTGCAGGAGGCCGGGCGCAGCGCCGGCATCGCCGGTGCCATCCTTGCCGAAGGGCGGGTTTCGGCAGACTTGCGCCCCGGTCTCTATGCCGCGGCCGAGCGCCGGCTGGCGGTCAATGTGACCACGGCCGACACCACGCTTGAGCCCGCTGTCTGGCCCGCGCGCATCACGGTCGAGGGGCTGGGCGTGGTGCGCGAGATGCCGCTGAAGGGGGCGCTGCTGGGTGCGGGGCTGGGGCTGCTGTTTATCGATATTCTTGCGGCGCTCTGGCTTTCCGGCCGGTTGGTGGGCGCGGGCCTGCGGCGCGGGGCAACGGCGGCAGCCGCGGCCATGCTGGCCATTGCGGTGGTTCAGCAGCCCGCTCCCGCCGCGGCGCAGGGCGCTGCCGAGGACCGTCTGGCGCTGCGGGCCACCGGCGATGTGGTGCTTGCGCATGTTCTGACCGGGGATCCGCGGGTGGATCAGGTTGCCGCGGCGGGGTTGCGCGGCCTTTCGCGCACCCTGACCCAGCGCACCTCGGTCGAACCGGCCGAGCCGCTTGGCATCAACCTCGAACACGACGAGCTTTCGTTCTTCTCGTTCCTCTACTGGCCGATCACCGAAGGCATGCCGACCCCGTCAGAGGCCGCCTATGGCCGGCTCAACCGCTATCTGCGCTCTGGCGGCATGATCCTTTTCGATACCCGCGACGCCGACATGGCCGGTTTCGGCATCGCCTCGCCCAATGGCCGGCGCTTGCAGCAGATCGCCCGCGCCCTCGACATTCCGCCGCTGGAACCGGTGCCGGGCGATCATGTGCTGACCCGGACGTTCTACCTGCTGCAGTCCTTTCCCGGCCGGCATCCCGGCGAGGTCTGGGTGGAAGCCGCGCCTGCGGACGCCGAACTGGCCGAGGGCATGCCGTTTCGCAATCTCAACGACGGCGTGACCCCGGTCGTGATCGGCGGCAACGACTGGGCCGCGGCATGGGCAATCAATGACAACGGCCAGCCGATGATGCAGATCGGCCGCGGCAGCGCCGGCGAACGCCAGCGCGAGATCGCGCATCGCTTCGGGGTCAACCTGATCATGCATGTGCTGACCGGAAACTACAAATCCGATCAGGTCCATGTGCCGGCCCTGCTGGAACGACTGGGGCAATGACATGACCGGAGCCGACCTCATCCTCGATCCGCTTCTGCCCTGGCCGGTGCTGTATGGCGTGGCCGGGCTGGCGCTTGCCGCGGTCGTGCTGGCGCTGTGGAAGGGGCTGAGCGGCTGGTGGTTGCGCGGTCTGACCGCGCTTGCGGTGCTGGCTGCCCTGGCCAACCCGTCGCTGCAGACCGAAGACCGCACGCCGCTGTCGGATATCGTGATCGTGATTGTCGACGAGACCGCGTCGAACCGTGTCAGCGACCGCAGGGAACAGACCGCCGCCGCGCTGGCCCATGTCGAGGCGCGCATTGCCGCGATCGCCAACACCGAAATGCGGCTGGTGCGGCTTGGCGACGGACCCGACAACGCCGGAACGCTGGCCATGGCAGCGCTGGCCTCGGTGCTGTCCGAAACGCCGCGCGACCGCATCGCCGGCGCCATCCTTATCACCGACGGGCAGGTCCATGACATGGACATGGCCCCGGCGATGCCGGCGCCGCTGCACGCGCTGGTCACCGGGCGCAGCGACGACTGGGATCGCCGTCTGATCGTGCGCAATGCACCGGCCTTTGCCATTCTTGGCGAGCCGGTTGCCCTGACCCTGCGCGTCGAGGATCAGGGCGCGGTCCCGCCCGAGGTTGCCGGACGCGCCCGGCTGTCGCTGAGCGTCAACGGCGGCCCGGTGCAGGAGGTCGCGGTGCCGGTCGGCGAGGATCTGGAGCTTCCGGTCACGCTCGAACGGGGCGGCATGAACGTGCTGCAATTCCATGTTGCGGTGACCGAAGGCGAACTGACCGACCGCAACAACAGTGCGGTGGTGCAGATCAACGGGGTCCGCGACCGGCTTTCCGTGCTGCTGGTTTCGGGTGAACCCCACGCCGGGCAGCGCACCTGGCGCAATCTTCTGAAATCCGACAGCGCGGTGGATCTGGTGCATTTCACCATCCTGCGCCCGCCGGAAAAACAGGACGGCGTGCCGGTGTCCGAGCTGTCGCTCATCGCCTTTCCGACGCGCGAGCTGTTTGTCGAGAAGCTGGATGAATTCGACCTCGTCATCTTCGACCGCTATCGCCGCAGGGGCATCCTGCCGATGTCCTATTTCGACAATATCCGGCGCTATGTCGAAAACGGCGGGGCGCTGCTGGTGGCGGCGGGGCCGGAGTTCGCCGGTGTCGAATCGATCTGGCGCACACCGCTGAGCATGATCCTGCCGGGTGCGCCCACCGCCCGAGTCATCGAGGCCGGCTTCCTGCCGATGGTTTCGGATCTCGGCAACCGCCATCCGGTGACCGAAGGGCTTTCGGCCTTCCACGACGGGGTTGCCGGCTCCGATCCGGAAGAGGGGCCCTCGTGGGGCCGCTGGTTCCGGCTGGTCGAGCTGAGCACCTCGGGCGGGCAGACCGTCATGCACGGCCCCGACAACCGGCCCTTGCTGGTGCTCGACAGGGTCGGGCGCGGCCGCGTGGCGCTGCTGGCCTCGGATCACGCCTGGCTCTGGAGCCGCGGTTACGAAGGCGGCGGCCCGCAGCTGGAACTGCTGCGCCGGCTCGCGCACTGGATGATGCAGGAGCCCGAGCTGGAGGAAGAGGCGCTTACGGCATCCGCGCGCGGCAACCGTGTCAGCATCATCCGCCGGACCCTGGGCGATGAACCCGAAACCGTCCGCATCACCGGCCCCGAAGGCGACGAGGTTTCGGTGGAGCTGGTCGAATCCGGCCCCGGCCGCTTTGTCGCCGAATGGGAGGCGCCGGATATCGGGCTTTACCGGCTCAGCGATGGAGAGCTCGATGCCGTGGTTGCGCTGGGCCCGAGTGCGCCGCGCGAATTCGAGGAAACCGTCGCCACGCTCGACCGGCTGGCCCCGCTTGCGGCGGAACACCGCGGCGCCGCGCAGTTCATCGAAGCGGGGCTGCCGGACATCCGCACGGTGCGCCCCGGCCGCGCCGCCGCCGGGCGCGGCTGGATCGCCATCACCCCCCGCGATGCCTTCGCCACCACCGACCTGCGCATCGCCGCGCTGTTGCCGCCATGGGCGTGGCTGGCCATCGTGGCCGCACTTGCACTTGCCGCCTGGCTGCGCGAGGGCCGCCGCTGATCAGCCCGCCGACGCGCGGGCCGCTGCCCGGCGGCCCGTCAGGCCCGTGACGTGCGGCCCGGCCGGCACCCCCTGGTCGGGTGCCGGATCCTATCGGGCAACCGAACGAAGATAGGCAAACATGTCCGCGGCTCCGGCACGCATCTGAAAGCCCATCGGGCTGCGCGCCGATGGCCTGTCGAGGAACCGGCGCAGGAATCCGGTCGGGTTGGTGACATAGTCCACAAAGCGCGCCTGGTCCCAGACAAGCCCCATGTCGCGCGCCTCGGACAGCTCGGCCGAATAGCGAAACCCCGCCACCGATGCCGCCCGGGAACCGATGATGCCATAGAGATTCGGCCCGTCCCGGCCGCCCTGCTGGATGACATTGCCGCCCCCGTCCACGATCATGTGACAGGCCTGGCACTGGCGCCACAGGCGTTCGCCCGCCGCCGGATCGCCGGAATGTGCCGGCGCTGCCAGAGACAGGGCCACGGCGACAAGGGCCGGAATTCGCATGGCATCACTCCGCAACTGCTGTTCCCGCGCGCCGACGGGCAACACCGGGCTCGGTCCTGAACCCGCGGGAATCCTACAGGCTCCGTGCATGGGTGCAAGACACATGCCTGCGACGGCGTGGCCTCGAAATACTTCAAGCTCGAAATATTCAAGCTTGCAAAGAATCGCGTCCTCCCCCACCCTCTGCACCGACCCTGCGCAGAAGGACGCTTCTGGAAATGAAGATCGCGATCATCGGCGGCGGCCCAGCGGGGCTCTATTTCGCCATCTGCATGAAGCTGCACGATGCCTCCCATGACATCACGGTGCACGAACGCAATCGACCCGACGACACCTTCGGCTGGGGTGTGGTGCTTTCGGACGAAACCCTGGAGAACATGCGCCGTGCCGATCCGGTCAGCGCCGC